>JAFOFS010000194.1 GCA_017387165.1 Clostridia bacterium | reverse complement strand
GCCGACCAGCAGCACCTTGTCAATATCCGAAGCGGACAGACCGGCATCCGACAGCGCACGCTTGACCGGCGTCACGGTGCGGTTGACCAGATCGGCGGTCAGCTCGTTGAACTTCGCACGGGTGAGGGAGAGGTCGAGGTGCTTCGGACCGTCCTGATCCTGCGCAATAAACGGCAGGTTGATGTTGGTGGCGGTCATACCTGACAGGTCGATCTTCGCCTTTTCGGCGGCGTCACGCAGACGCTCCATCGCCATACGGTCCTTGGACAGGTCAACGCCCTGCTCCGCTTTGAAGCTGGCGACCAGCCAATCGACGATCTTCTTGTCGAAGTCATCGCCACCCAGCTCGGTGTCGCCGTTGGTGGCCAGCACCTCCTGCACGCCGTCGCCCATTTCGATGATGGACACGTCGAACGTACCGCCGCCCAGGTCGTAGACCAGAATCTTCTGCTCGTTTTCCTTGTCGATGCCGTAAGCAAGCGCCGCGGCGGTCGGCTCGTTGACGATACGCTTGACCTCCAGACCCGCGATCTTACCGGCGTCCTTGGTCGCCTGACGCTGGGCATCGGAGAAGTAAGCCGGAACGGTGATGACCGCGTCGGTCACCGGACCGCCGAGGTACGCTTCCGCGTCCTGCTTCAGCTTACGCAGGATGATCGCCGAGATCTCCTGCGGCGTGTACGCTTTGCCGTCCACGTTCACCTTGTAGTCGGTGCCCATGTGACGCTTGATGGACAGCACGGTGCGATCCGGCTTGGAGATCGCCTGCTGCTTCGCGGCACGACCGACGATACGCTCGCCATCCGCATTAAACGCCACCGCCGACGGGGTGGTACGACCACCTTCCGCGTTGGGGATGACGACCGCTTCGCCGCCCTCGATAACCGCGACGCACGAGTTGGTGGTGCCCAAATCAATACCAATAATCTTACCCATTTTTCATTACCTCCATAGTCTGTGTAAAACACATTGTTAACAAATTTTATATACGCCTTTCGGCATCCTTACTCTGCCACGACGACCATTGCCGGACGAAGTAAGCGATTTCCCAATTTATACCCCTTTTGCAGCACCTGCGTCACGGTGTCGGGTTGCACACCGTCGGTGGCGTCCACGCGTTGCACCGCGTAGTGATCCTCGGGGTCAAAGGGCTTGCCCTCGGCCTCGATCTCGGTCAGACCGAGCTTACCGAGCGTTTCGCCCAGCTGCTTGACGATCATCAGAATGCCGTCCTTGTAGGCAGGACCGGCCTCCGCCGCGGCGGCACGGTCGAAATTGTCCACCACGGGAAGCAGTTTTTTCCGCACGTCGGCGGTGGTGAATTCCCCGATCTGCGCTTTCTCCTGCTCGGTGCGGCGTTTGTAGTTGGCGTATTCCGCCAGCACGCGCTGGTAGCGATCCTCCAGCTCCGCGTGTCGGGCGGTCAGCTCCTCCAGCTTCTTATCCGCTTTTTTCTTTTTCGGTTTTTCGGGGGTAGGTTGTTGTTCTTCCTCCGATGTTACCGTTTCCTGTTTGATTTCTTCTTCCATTGTGTTTCCCTCATTCCTCAATCAGTTGGCCGAGTATACGCTCGACCGTCTGGGTGATATACTCCAGTTCCGCAATCGCGGTGGCGTAGTCCATACGGAGCGGACCGATCAGACCGATCGAGCCGCTGATATTGCGCGGCGCGTACCGCGTCACGATGATGGACGAGCCGGCAAGTTCCGGCTGCAGGCTTTCGTTGCCCAGCACCACGCGCAAGCCGCCGGTGTGACCGGACAGCATCCGTCCGAGCTGCTCTTGTTCGTTGAGGAAGCCGAGCAGCGACCGCGCATTGTCGGGGTGGTAGTCGGGACTGCGGAGGAGGTTAAGCTGACCTTTCAGCCGAATCTCCGCCTCCGCGCAGGTCTGCGCCAGTTCGTGGAACGCGGTCAGCAGCGGAGCGCACACCAGCGCGCTGTCGCCCAGCTCCAGCAGCAGGTTTTGCACCGCCGGCAGGGTCACCGACGAAAGCGGCTGACCGACGAAGTTTTCGTTCAGCAGGTTGACCGTTTCGGTCAGTTGGGCGGTGGTCACCGCCAGCGGCAGGCGGCACACGCGGCTGCGCAGCACACCCGAGCCGGTCATCAGCATCATCGCCACGACGTGGGGCGAAACCACCATCACCTCAACGCGGCGGACCAGCATCTGCTCCTCCTGCGGCGTGGTGGTGACGGCGGCGCAGCCGGTCGTTTCGGTCAGAATCTGTGACGCTTCCTCCATCAGCACGTCGGGATCGGTCGCCCGCTCCAGGCGTTCATCGATATAACGACGAGTGTTTTCGCTCAACTTCCGCTTTTTCATCAGCTTGTCAACGTACAGGCGGAACGCCTGCGGCGTCGGCACGCGACCGGCCGACGTGTGCGGCTGGTCAAGATACCCCATCGCCGCCAGATCGGCCATCTCGTTGCGGATGGTGGCCGAGGACACCGTACTGTCCATCTTATCCATCAGCCATTTGCTTCCGACCGGCTCGCCGGTGCGGATGTATTCCTCGATGAGGGCGGTGAGTATCTGCTCCTTACGCGTAGTCAATACCATCGCCATACGGTGTCACTCCTTTCGCTTTTGTTTCGATTTTAGCACTCGGTGTTCGTGAGTGCTAACTCGTTGTGTCTTTATTATACACGGTTTTCCGGCTTTGTCAACACTTTTTTTGTAAATCATTTGTAAACGGCAAAAAATTTCTGCACACCGCCTGCAAAAACAGTATTCCCCGCGTTTTGTCCGCATAAGGTGACGCGAATAATCCGAACCTGTTTTTAAAAGGCGGATTTCCGCTCCTCCTTCGTTATAATACTCGCGAATACATCCAGTATT
>JAFOFS010000193.1 GCA_017387165.1 Clostridia bacterium | reverse complement strand
CAAACCTTTTCTGAAGAAAAGGTTCTTCCCCAGACCCCTTTCCAAAAGACTTTAATCGGCTTCGCTCTCCGCGCGGATCTTATCCAGCAGCTTCTGCTCTTTATCGTTCAGCAGCACTTCTTCCAGCAGATCCGGCCGCTTGCGCAGCGTTCTGCGCAGCGATTTCTCAAACCGCCATTCTTCAATCTTCTTGTGATCCCCCGAAAGCAGCACGTCCGGCACAGCCTTATCGTGCCATACCGCCGGACGCGAATACTGCGGGTGCTCCAAAAGCCCGCGGTACAGGCTCTCGTCTTCAAAACATACGCTGTCCGAAAGCACGCCGGGGCAAAGTCTTGCCACGGCATCCGCCACAATCAGGGCGGGCAGCTCGCCGCCGGTCAACACGAAATCGCCGATCGAGATTTCCTCGTCGATGATCTCCTCCAGCACCCGCTCGTCCACACCCTCGTAATGGCCGCAGAGCAAAAACAGATGGTCGTGCTTGGTCAGCTCGCGGGCTTTGTGCTGGGTGAACACTTTGCCCTGCGGCGAGAGATAGATGCCGTAGGGGCGGCTGCCGGCGTCGGCACAAACGGCTTCCCAGCAGCGATAAATCGGGTCGGCCTGCATAACCATCCCCATCCCGCCGCCATAGGGGGCGTCGTCGACCCGCGCCTGCTTCGAGAGGGTGTAGTCGCGGATATTGTGGCAGCGCACCGTCAGCACGCCTTTTTTCTGCGCGCGGCCGATGATGGAGGTGTCCATCACGGTCTGGCACATATCCACAAACAAAGTGGCAATGTCAATCCGCATCATCCATCAAGCCCTCCAGCGGTCGAATGGTCATCACGCCGTTTTCGATGTCGGTGGAAATCACCACCAGCGGAATGGCGGGAATCAGGGTTTCACGGCCATCGGGACGGCGGATATGGTACACGTCGTTGGCACCGGTCGGCGAGACTTCGCAAAGGGTGCCGTATTCTTCGGCGGTGTCGACGTCGACCACCTTCAGACCGACCAGGTCGCAGATGAAGTACTGGCCGGGTGCGAGCTTGATGTCGCTGCGGTCGAGGAACACAACCTTGCCGCGCAGGCGGTTGGCCTGATCCATATCGTCGTAGCCTTTGAATTTGCAGATGACCATCGCACCGGCGGCGCGGCAGCGTTCGACTGCCATGGCGGTACCGTCGGCGAGGTACAGGGTTTTCAGTTTCACGAGCGTTTCCGGCGAGTCGCTCCACGGCTCGATCTTCACTTCGCCGCGCACCCCGTGGGTGGTGACGATGCGGCCGGTTTCAATGCGTTGCTGCATGGTGTTCAACCTCTTTATAATTCAAGCCGGTTCGTTCAATGATACGAACCGGCTTGGCTTTGGATGGTCATCCGACAAAATCAGTCGATCTCAACGGCGATCTTCTCATCCTTCCGCGTGGCGGCAGAGCGCACGACGGTACGGATGGCCTTGGCGATGCGACCCTGCTTACCGATGACACGACCCATATCCTCCGGCGCGACGTGCAGGTGATACACCACTACGCCTTCCTCATCCGGAGCATCAACGGTCACGCGGACGGCGTCGCGGTTCTCGACCAGACCATTGGCGATGACTTTAATCAATTGTTCCATGGAGTCGCCCCTT
>JAFOFS010000192.1 GCA_017387165.1 Clostridia bacterium | reverse complement strand
CAGCCCCCTTTACACAAGGGGGCCTTGGCGGTTGCCGTGAGATCAAAAAAAGACCTCACGGCTGTGAGGTCTTTTTTGGTGTTATTTCTGTGCTTCTGCAATGAGCTTGGAGGTGGTGCCGTGCAGACCGAAGCAGAACGCATAGCGATCGACCGATTCCTTGATCTTGTAGATGACGTACGCTTCGCCGTCCACATCCACCTTCCGAAGATTTTCGAGCATCTTGGCAATCTCGGCCTTGACGGCAGGGATCTCATAGGTATAGTGACCGCAGATGTCGGTGATCTGGGCGGTCAGTTCCGCATCCTGCAGCACTTCTTCGACCGTGGCGTTGGCCATATCCGCCAGCACCCACTTGCGCCAGCGCTGGCTGCGCACCGCGTACTCGGACATCACGGCGGTAAGATTGGAACGCTCGGCGGCAGGGACATTGCGCTCCTCCACCTTCGCGAGTTCCAGATAGGCACGGGTTTCCACCACGCCGAACTCCGGCGCGACGTTCATCGCGGTCACTCCGAGGTGCGGATGCTCCAGAAGAATCTTATCCGACAGGTAGTCACCGTTGTGTTCCTTGATACCGACGTTGTGCTTGAGGGCGTTGGCGGACAGCTTCATCGCGTTTTCGCGGTTGAAGTGACCGACGTTTTCGGTCAAGCGGGTGAGCGTGCCGGTCTGACCAACCACAAATTCGGGTGCCATCAAACCGCGCTCGTTCAGCTTGCCGACCAAAATATCGATAAAGTCGGAGAAAGCCTCCACCGAGGTCAGACCGCCGTTGGTCTCCTCGGTACCGGCCTCGTAGCCGATCTCGGGCAAGCCCTTTTCCTTGCGGAAGGCTTCCAGTTCGTCGATGATATCGACGGTGCGGTCGATCACCAGCTCAAACGGCACGGTGCCCATCGCAAACTCGGGATCCTTGGTCGGGTCGATGTGAAGCAGGTCAAAACCGGATTCCATATCGTGCTTGTACGAACGCAGGCAGATGGCGATCGCCTCGTCCACCGGCAGCTTGGCGGCGCGTTCCTCATCACGCTGCCACGGACCGCCGTGGTCGCGACAGAGGTAGCACAGACCGTCGAAGCCGATCTCCTTCTCGATGGCTTCCACGTCCGCCACAAAACGGTCCTGATCCCAGTCGCAGACGTAGCCGTGGCCGAACTCGTCCGAGTCCACCTGGTTACGGCTGGCGATCAGCATAATCGGGAAATCCTTCTCTTTCGCCAGTTCCAGCACCGCGCGGATGAGGGTCTTGGACATCGGACCGACGCCGATGAGCGAAAATTTTTCGCCTTTTTCGTTCAGACGGCGAGCCGCCTCGCACATCTGGCGGATGGTAATTGCATTTTTCATGGTAGTCGCTCCTTTTTATCAATCGATGACCTGCAGGTAATCGGCATACGGAATTTTCTTGATGGGGGCAAGACCCAGCCACGCCGCAAATTCCTTGATCTCGGCGGTGTAGTCACCCTTGATGACCGGGAAGTGATGCTGGAAGCCGGTGCAAAGGATGGTATTGACCAGATCCTTGGCGGTGATGGACTCTCCGTTAAAGGTGAGGTTGCCGCACCAGCCGCGGCTGCCGTGGAAGGAGAACTTGTCGGGATACATAAATTCACCGCCGATGTGGATGTACTTATCCACCTCGCCCGACAGACGCATCACCGACACCGGCATATCGTCAAACACCATATCACGGGCGATACCGGTACGGGCGGTGACACCCTTGTTCGGCTCGTGCGCCATACCGCTGTAGTTACAGCCGAGCTTGTAGCCGTGCTCCTTGCAGTAGTACGCCGGAGCAGGACCGCAGTGCCACAGCAAAACGGTGTTATCCGCTTCGTCAAACGCACTCATATCCATCAGCATCGGCGGCTGCTCACCGGCGATGTATTTCAGCGCCAGCATGGACACCGCCGACAGCACATCACCCTCACAGGCGGCAACCGTGCCCTCGTCGTTCAACTGACCGATCACCGAGCAGATGGAGTACTGGTACTCGTCCTGGAACTTCGGCCAGCAGGACACCGCCACCGCGTCGTACTTGTTCTCCGCGATAAACTGGCGGTACGCCTTCAGGAAGCGGGCATTGGTCTCCAGATATTTCTGCGCTGCCAGATCGGAGTAGCCGTCCGAGCAGGACACCAGGCTCTCCATAAGCGGCTCAAGCTCGCTGAGCTTGTACGACTTGGCGAGGTCATCCAGTTCGGAATACTCGTGCAGGCGATTGAAATAGATACCCTCCAGACGGCGGTTCAAATTACGCTCGTCGTCGTACAGGTCGTTAAAGCCGGGGGCAACGCCGCCCACCAGACCGATGCGCGCACGGCGCAGATTCTTGATGGCGGTCAGTGCACGGACGGTGACGGTCAGGCGGCGGACGAAATCGGCGTCCTCCGGATAGCCGTAAAACCACTTGACGCGGATCTTGTAATCGCGCAGGTAGTGCGCCACGATGCCCATATGCATATTGATGGAGCAGAACGAATTAAACGGCACGGCGCCCTCGATCGCCTCTCCCTCGGGAATCGCCCAGAAGCCGACGTTGGCGTTTTGGATCTTCGCCAAAACGGGAGCGAGCTGACCGGCCGAATAGGAGGTGTGCTGCACCAGCAGGAAGTCGATCTTCTCCGCCTCCATAGCCGCAACCGCCTTGACGGCGTCCTCACGCACGATGACCGTATCCGGGTACACCACCAGCTCGAAGCCGAGCGTTTCGGCCAGCTGCTTCATCCCCTCGGCGCAGCGGTTATACGCCGCTTCCTTGTTGCCGGGGAAGCTGAGCTGACTCGTGCCGACCAAACCGATTTTTAACTTAACCATCCTCAAAAACCTCTCTTTTCGCGATGTTTTGTTTCGTTTTTGTCATTTTGTGATAAAAGTCTGTTCAAGCAAGAGGAAACCGGTTTCCGCCTGTTCCCTCAAATGTAAGTATAAAGTATATAACATAAGATGTCAAGCGGTTTTTCGGCAGAAAACCAAAAAAATCCGCCCTCTCGAAAGGAGAGGGCGGATAGGGTATTTACTTCGTGGCGGTGACGCCGTAGTTATACAGCGCACGGACCAAATTCTTGAAGCTGTCGCCGTAGTTGGCGGAGTCAACAACCAGCTTGCACAGCTGATACACCGACACGGTGTAGGTCGCGCCGTCCACCTCGAAGGTCTGCACCGCGCCGAGGTCAGCCGCCGTCAGCGGAGCGCTTTCCAGATAGTACAGGCCGTTGGGCGCCAGCGTGGAGCCGGTCACCTGGTCACGGAAGTACAGACGGATGGTGGTGACGTCCTTCAGCACCAGCGTGTAGCCGACGAAGGACTCCTTGCCGTTTTCGATGGTCGGAGCGGCCTCGGTTGCGATCGCCGCATTCAGCGCATCCGCGTCCAGCGAGCCGTAAGCAGGCGCCTCCAGACCTTCGTTCTTGTAGCCGAAGTACTGCTGCGCGTAGTAGCCGGACCACAGCATCGCCTTGGCGGTCTCGCGATCCTTCTCGTCATACGCCTCGTTGGTGATGATGGCTTCCGCATAAGCCTTGATGCTGTACTCGACGGAGTTACCCAGCGCCGAGCCGTCCGCACGGACGACCTGCAGGGTGAACACGTCGTTCATATTCTTCATCGGGATCGCCAGCTGCGCGCTGTACAGGCTATCCGCACCGGCGGTGAGCTCCAACGCGGTGGATTCGTCGTCCACCGTCACCTGCAGCTTCATGCCTTCCTCGTAGTGAATACTCGGAATGCGCATGGTCACGTCCGCTTTAAGGGTTTCGCCCAGCTCCACCTCGGAGCCCAGCAGCACCTTGATCGGCCATTCGGCGCTGCCCTTGGTGATGACGATATCTTCCGTAAATTCGTAAGCAAGCGTCGGGTCAGCGGGGTGAATCAGCTTGGTACCCTGCGGGATGGTGATGGTCGAAGCATCGTAAGCCGCATAGGAGAGATACAAGAGCATCTTGTTCTCTTCACCGATACCCCAAGTATCCGAAATGGCGGTGGTGCCGAACGGCGCATTCTCGGTCGCACCGTCCACCAGCACGTTGACGTAGCCGAAGTTTCTCCAGGAAGCGTCGAACGGAATGTTGACACCCTTGATCTCCAGGCCGAAGGTCGTACGATTGTGGGCATCCTGCTGCTGCGCAGCGTACAGGCTCACCATATCGGCGGTGATTGCGACATATTCAATGGTATCCTCATAGGTCAGCGACACGTCGTCGAT
>JAFOFS010000191.1 GCA_017387165.1 Clostridia bacterium | reverse complement strand
GGCAAGAAGGTTGCCGACGGCGTCCGCTGCATCGTGATTCCCGCTACTCAGGAGATCTACATGCAGTGCATCAAGGAAGGTCTGACCGAGATCTTCATCAACGCCGGCTGCGCCGTTTCCACTCCCACCTGCGGTCCCTGCCTCGGCGGTCATATGGGCTGTATGTGCGAAGGCGAGCGCGCCGTCGCCACCACCAACCGCAACTTCGTCGGCCGCATGGGCCACGTCAAGAGCGAGGTTATCCTCGCCAGCCCCGCCGTCGCTGCAGCATCCGCCATCAAGGGCTGCGTCGCTTCCCCGAAGGACCTGTAAGAAAGGAGCGCAACAGATATGGTTACCGGAAAGGTTTTCAAATACGGCGATAACGTCGATACCGACGTCATCATTCCTGCCCGCTATCTGAATACCGCCAGCGCCAAGGAGCTCGCCTCCCACTGTATGGAGGATATTGACAAGGAATTCGTCAACAAGGTGAAGGAAGGCGACATTATGGTCGCCAACCGCAACTTCGGCTGCGGTTCTTCCCGTGAGCACGCACCGCTTGCCATCAAAACCAGCGGCATCTCCTGCGTCATTGCCTCCACCTTTGCGCGCATCTTCTATCGCAACGCCATCAATATCGGTCTGGCGATTTTGGAATGTGATGAGGCTGCCGCCGATATTGCGGACGGCGATGAGGTCGCCGTGGATTTCGATACCGGCGTCATCACCAACGTCACCACCGGCAAGACCTATCAGGCACAGCCGTTTCCGCCGTTCATTCAGAACATCATCGCCGCAGGCGGCTTGCTCAACAGCATCAGTACGAAATAAAAAAATCCCCCGCCAAGGGGGATTTTTTGCCTAAAGGGGGAAATTTTATGCCGATTATGGATATCCATTCCCACACCTATTACAGCCGTTGCGGTCGCGACCAATTCGAGCAGATCATCGAGGCGGCGATCGACGGCGGTGTGGAGCTGTTCGGCATTTCCGATCACAATTACGGCGTCGGTGACCGCATCGAGGAATATCGAGCCAAGCAGGCGGAAATGCGGGAAAAATACAAGGATCGCATCCGTGTGTTGAGCGGTTTTGAGATCTGCACGCTGAAAGATCCGGCGTTGGTCGGTTATACCTACGACTATCCGCTTTCGCGCCTGGAAGGCTTCGACTACGTGCTGGTGGAGAATATCCACGACGAGCGCAGCGTCTGGGGATTGGATCTGCCGGAAATGCGTAAGGATTTTCCCTGCCGTGTCGGCATTGCCCACACCGATCTGATCGGTCTTGCCCGTCAATTGGGCGAAGACCCAACCGCCTTTCTGCGCCGCTTTGCGGAAAAGGATATTTTCTGGGAGATGAACGTGTCTTACGACTCCATCCACAACTACCGTGAGCACGCCTACGTCCTGCGCCTGAAAGAGAGTGAGGAGGAGCAGGAGATGGTTCGCCGCTCGGGTATCCGTCTGTCGGTCGGCTTTGACGGTCACCGCGTAGAGGACTACCGCCCCGACCGCGTCCGTGATATGTGCGCCTGGCTGGAGGAGAAAAATCTCCCGTTGGTGGAATTCTGACCCACCCCGCGGCAACCCGTAGGGCGAGGGTTTACTCCCACCGCCAACCAACCCCTTGCCTCCCTCTGACGAGGGAGGTGGCTCGCCGCAGGCGAGACGGAGGGAGAGAGAATCCCGCACAACCCCGCGGCAACCAACCGCGAAAGCAAAAAATCCCGTTCTCCGCGAAAGGAGAACGGGATTTCGTTTTTTTTATAACACCAGCGCGCCTTGCTCCAGCATCGCCTGCGCCGCCAGCAGGACGCCCATTTTTCCGCTGTGGAAATTGAGACCGCCCTGCATATACGCCGCATACGGGGGACGGAGCGGACCGTCCGCCGACAGTTCAATGGACGAGCCTGCCGTAAACGCGCCTGCCGCCATCACGACCGGATCGTCGTAACCGGGCATATCCCACGGCTCGGGCTTGACGAACGAATCGATCGGTGCGCCGCTTTGCATACCTTGGCAAAACGCCACCAATCCCTCGGGCGTTCCCAGCTTGACCGTCTGAATGATGTCGGCACGCGGCTCATCCGCGGCAGGGGAAACGCCGTATCCCAAACGGGAGAACAGCGCCGCGGCGTAGACCGCCGTCTTCAGCGCCTCACCGACGACGTGCGGCGCATGGAACAGACCCATATACAAGGTGCGGTTGTGTCCGAGTGATGCGCCGACCTCACGCCCCAGACCGGGGGTGGTCATCCGATAGGCGCATTGCTCCACCAAATCGGCGCGACCGCAGATGTAGCCGCCGTTTTCGGCGATACCGCCGCCGGGATTTTTGATGAGCGAGCCGGCCATCAGATCGGCGCCCACCTGCGTCGGCTCGGTTTTTTCGACGAACTCGCCGTAGCAGTTGTCCACGAAGACCACCGCTTCCGGCTTGTGCTCACGCACCACCCGAACGACCTTTTCGATGTCCGCAATATGCAGGCTCGGTCGCGGATCGTAGCCGCGTGACCGCTGAATATGTACCATTTTGATGCTCGGATCACGCTGCAAAGCGGCGGCAATACCGTCGAGATCGGGACGCTCGTCCCGAAGCGGTACTTCGCTGTACTTGACCCCGAAATCCGCCAGACTGCCGTCCGATTTGCCGTTGATGCCGATGACGGTGTGCAGCGTGTCGTACGGTGCGCCCGTCGCCGCCAGCAGCGTGTCGCCCGGTCGCAATACGCCAAACAACGCGATGGTCAGCGCGTGGGTGCCGGACAGGATGGAATGACGCACCAGCGCGTCTTCCGCTCCCATCACGTCCGCAAACAACTGCTCCAGCGTGTCGCGACCGCGGTCACCGTAGCCGTAGCCCGTCGTGGGGACGAAATGACTTTCGCTGATACCGTGACGGATAAAACCTGCCAAAACCTTTTGCTGATTGTATTCGGTCACCTCGTCAATGGAGGCGAACATACCCTTTGCGTCTGCCAATGCCGCCTCCGAAATGGCTTGCAGCTTGGCGTCTACCTGAAAAAATTCCATAGAGCTTCCTTTCATCGTTCCACTTGTCCGTATCGTCCGCAGACGGCAAAACCACACCGTGCGTACAACCGCTCGGCGCCCTCGTTTTTCGGGGAAAGCAAAACGGTTTTGTTTTGTTCCTGTCCCATCGCCGCGAGGGTGGTCACCAGCTTTCCGGCGTACCCACGCCCCCGATAATCCGGCAGAGTGGCCACTGCGCCGATCAGCAGACGATCGCCGTCCTCGGCGGTGGTCATCGCCGCTGCGACCGGCTTTCCGCCCTCACGGATGCCCACCAACCGGCACAGCCCGTGCCGCACCCGATGGGACACGTCGGTGTACCACGCGTCAAACGGCGGCAGGCTGTCTGCAAACACGGGAGAGATGACCTCCCAGTATTCGCGTGGCGTCAGCGCCTCGACCTCTTCCGATCGGGTCATCGATACGGCAGGGGTCATCACGCTGCCGCACACCGCCTCTGCCTGCCACACGTCGGCAAGCCGCAAGGCGTTTTTCTCGTCGGTACGCACCCGACGCACGGCAGGATCCATGGTCAGAAACAGCCGCGCCTCGTCGCTGTCGCCCCACAAGACGGCATCCCCGTCCATAATGGCGAACACCGCGTCCTCTCCGACGTATACGCGCAGAAACGGCGCATCCAAACCGTAAGCCGCGACCAACGCGCCGATCTTGACCGCCGCCTCGCCCTCAAAGCCTTCGGGACGCCATGCGGCGGTTGCCGCGGTGATCATTCGGAAAGCGCCGTTACCAGCGCCTTGAAATGCTTGCCGCGTTCTTCGAAATTCTTGTACATATCAAAGCTGGCGCTGGCAGGGGAGAAGAACACCGCATCGCCCTCTTTCGCCAACCCGTCCGCAATTTCCACCGCCTGCTCCAGCGTGTCCACACGCACGATCGGCAGATCGCTGTATTGGCGGATGGCGCGATGAATTTTTTCTGCCGTCGCGCCCAACAGTACCGCCGCCTTGACGGTATCCGCTGCCGCTTCTCCGAGCGGCTCGTACGGGATATTCTTGTCGTAGCCGCCGGCGATCAGAATGACCTTGTGCGCAAACGAGCCGAGTCCGGCGATGGTACGGGAGGGACTGCTGCCGATGGAATCGTTGTACCATTCCACGCCGTGCCGCGTCCGCACCAGCTCACGCCGATGCTCCACACCGCCGAATTCCTCGGCAAACTCCGCCATATCGGACGGCTCCACTTCGCCGGCCACCGCCGCAAACGCGGCGAGATAGTTTTCAATGTTAAAGACTCCCTGCAACCGCACCTTGTCGGCGGTGAGGATAGGCGTGTCCACGCCGTTTTGACGCACGGTCAGCACCCCATCAGCCGAGAGAAACGCGCCGTTGGCAACCTCGTGCAGACGGGAAAAGGTCGCGAGCTCGCCGCTGACCCCTGCTTCGCCCCACGCCGCGGTCACCGCATTGTCGGCGTTGAGCACACAGCGATCGCCCGGCTTTTGATGGGAAATGAGGTTTTTCTTCGCCTCAACGTATTCGTCCATATCGGTGTGCCAGTCGAGATGGTTGGGGGACACGTTGGTGACCACCGCCACGTGCGGCGATTGGGTCATCATCGTTAGCTGGAAGCTGGAAACCTCCACCACCGCGACGTCCTCGGCGCTCACCTGCTCAATGAGCGGAAACAGCGCCCGTCCGATGTTTCCGCCCAGCCACACACGCTTGCCGCTTTTTTCCAGCAGATTGGCGATGATGGTGGTGGTGGTCGTCTTACCGTCCGAGCCGGTCACGGCGTAGATCGGGGCAGGGCAGAGGGAGAAAAACAACTCCATCTCGGAGGTGACGGTGATCCCGGCCTCGCGCGCCGCCGCAAATTCCGGCAGATACGGCTTCATACCCGGCGTCCGCAACACCAGATCGCACTCCGCCAGATGAGCGAGATACTGCTCGCCCAACCGCAGCTCGGCGCCGGCTGCTTCCAGCTCGTCTGCCACCGCGCCGAGCGCCTCGCGGCTGCGCTTGTCGCAGGCGCGTACCTTGGCGCCGTAGCCCAAAAATTGCCGCACCACCGGCGTATTGTTTTTGCCGATGCCGCAGACAGCGACCGTCTTGCCGTTCATTGAGGAGATAAAGCTTTCCAAAGCGGGATTGTTCATTCCGATAGACCCCTTCCACATAAAATACCATTTTACATTATATACCCATTTCCTGCAAAGTGCAAATAAAAAAATGCGAAAAACCGCCGCAATCGTGAAAAAATTATAAATGTTTCGGATTTTGCTTGCAAAAGTGACGGGAAAAGGATAGAATGTTATACAGAAAGTTTTGCCTCAAAAGGAGAAGCGTATGTTTTTTTATGAAGGTCAATCCTGCCCCGTCTGCGGCAAGGCGTTTGCGGAGAAGGACGATATCGTCTCCTGCCCCGAGTGCGGCGCTCCGCACCATCGCGCCTGCTGGATGAGTGAGGGGCATTGCCATTTCGCCGACCGCCACGGTACGCCCGAGCAATGGTCGCGTAACGAACAGGCGGAACAACCAAAGACCGAGCAGCCGACCGACGGTGCGCTCTGTCCGCATTGCGGCAAGCAAAACCCCACCTTTGCGGAATTTTGCTCCCGTTGCGGTCGTCCGCTCAAGGTGCGTGAATGGTCGGGAACCTCTGCGGATTCCTCGGCAACCTACACGCCGTTCCATGCCCCGACCCCCGATGCAGAAACGAATATCCCTCGTAACGAAGCGATGGATGACGACGGCACGACAGTCGGGGACGTCGCTCTGGCGATCGGCGTCAATCAGCAGTATTACCTGCCCCGTTTCCGCAAAATGTACGCCGAAAACAAGCCGATCACCTGGAACTGGCTGGCATTTTTGTTCCCGTCGCCATGGCTGTTTTTGCGTAAAAACTATTTGGCGGGCGCCTTGATCCTCTGCCTGGAACTGGCGTTTCTCACCACCGAGCAGCTGCTGATGATCGGACCGCTGCTTTCCATGCCGACCGACGCGTCGATGCTGGAAACGTGGCTGCTGCTGGCAGAAAGCGTTCCGCTTCCCGCCATGTTGATGGCGTGGATGTGGGCGTTGCTGCACGTCTTTTGCGGTCTCTTCGGCACCTTTATGTACCGTCAAAGTGCGTTGTCCCGTTGCCGCCGCCTGAAGCGCAACTGTCCCGACGACTATCAGGCTCGCCTGCCGTTTGAGGGCGGTGTGGCGCCGGTGCTGTTTGCGTTGGCTCTTTTGGTGGTGAATGTTACGCCGCAGATCATTTGCGATATGTTGATCTACTTTAATTTTTAAAAAAGGAGTATTCAGATGAAAGTTCGGAAAGCGATCATTCCGGCCGCAGGACTCGGTACTCGCGTGTTGCCGATGACCAAGGCCAGCCCCAAGGAAATGCTTCCCATCGTGGATAAGCCGGCGATTCAGTATATCGTCGAGGAGGCGGTTGCCGCCGGTATCGAGGACGTGCTGATCATCACCAACCGCGGCAAGGGCAT
Organism: Clostridia bacterium; assembly: GCA_017387165.1. GTDB lineage: Bacteria > Bacillota > Clostridia > Oscillospirales > Acutalibacteraceae > RGIG426. Next base: position 4,009 of record JAFOFS010000191.1, on the reverse strand, counting down.
CATTGAGGATCACTTCGATTACGCCCCCGAGCTGGAGGCTCGCCTGGAGGCCGGCGGCAAGACCGCCGAGCTGGAGGAGGTGCGCCGCATCGCCCGACTGTGCAACGTCACCTTTATCCGACAAAAAGAGACCAAGGGACTCGGTCACGCCGTTTCCTGTGCGCGTTCCTTTGTCGGAAACGAGCCGTTTGCGGTGCTGTACGGCGACGACGTCATCATCGGGGAGGATCCTGCCTGCGCCCAGCTTTGCCGTGCGTTTGAGACCTACGGCAAGGGAGTGGTCGGTATCCGCGAAGTCACCCCCGAGCAGATCAAAAAATATAGCTCGATGAAGCTGGAACCGCTGCAAGACGGCTGTTTTTCGATCACCGATATGGTGGAAAAGCCGCAGACGCCGGAGGAAACCTTTTCGCTGTATTCCATCCTCGGTCGCTGTGTGCTGACTCCCGATATTTTCGATATTTTGGAGCATACCGCCCCCGGCGCCGGCGGCGAGATTCAGCTGACCGACGCGATGAAAGAAATGGCGCAGACGGCCGGAATGATCGGCGTTGCCTTTACGGGCAAACGCTACGATATGGGCAATAAGCTCGGCATTCTGCAGGCCACCTGTGAGGTGGCGTTGTCCCGTCCCGACCTCGGCCCCGACTTTGCCGCGTACTTAAAGGAACTGGTCAAGACGCTGTAAAACCGAAACAGCCGCCACACGGCGTTACGCCGTAGGACGGCTGTTTTTTCTTGACGGGACCCAATTTTTTGTGTATAATAGTATTTGTGGAAATTTGCGAAAGGAGGAAAGCAGAAATGAGAAACCGTGTGTTACGCTGGGACTGGATGATTCTTCATAAGATCCGCAACCGCCTCGGCTGCCGCTTTTTGGATCGGCTGATGCCGTGGATCACCCGCCTCGGAAACGGCGGTATTCTGTGGCTGTCCATTGCCGCCGTTCTGCTGTTTCTCCGCGTCGGTCTGGCGCTGCGCGTGTTTTGCGGTCTCGGCCTCGGCCTGCTGTTCGGTAACCTCTTGATCAAGCTGTCGGTACGCCGCTTCCGTCCCTGCTGGATTGATGAGGAGCATCCGCTGCTGGTTGCCGTGCCGGGCGATTATTCCTTCCCGTCCTGCCACTCGCTGTCCTCCTCCATTGCCGCCACCATCCTGACCTTCAGCGTGCCGTGGCTCGGCTGGATTGTCATTCCGCTGGCGCTGTTTATCGCGTTTTCCCGCCTGTATCTGTACGTTCATTTTCCGTCGGATGTGCTGGTCGGTACCCTGCTGGGAGTTACCATCGGGTTGGTTGTCAGTCACATTCCGCTATTCCCGTAATAAAAGGAGATCATCGTATGACTACCGTTCGTAAGGACATTCCCGAGCAGTACAAATGGGATCCGGCGGCGCTGTATCCCGACGTGGCGGCTTTTGACGCCGCGTTTGAGCAGGCCAAGGCGGATATCGCCGCGTTTGCTTCGCGAGAGCAGACCATCACGAAGGACGCCGCCTCGCTGGCGGAAACGCTGGAGACGCAGATGGCGATCGAACTGACCATTCACCGCCTGTACGAATATGCCCAGCTGGCCTCCGACGTCGATCTGTCGGATAACGCCGCTTTGGGACTTCGCGGCCGTGTGCAGAATTTGCTGGACGACTGGACCTCGGCCACCGCTTTCGTCAATCCCGCGCTGATCCGTCTGGAGGAGGATACCCTCGCTGCGTGGATGGAGCAACAGCCGAGCATCAAAGCGTATTCCCGTTATTTGCACGGCGTTCGCCGCTTCCGTCCGTACACCTTGTCGGATGAGGGCGAAAAGCTGCTGGCGGATATGAGCGGCGCCTTGTCCTCTCACGACGACATCCGCGGCGTGTTTACCGCCGCCGATATGCGCTTCGGCAAGATCCGCGGTGAGGACGACAAACCGCTGCAGCTGACCGGCGCCAACTTCGTGACCCAGCTGATGAGCGGCAACCGCCGCGTCCGCCGCGCCGCGTTTTTCAAAATGTACGAAACCTACGCGCAGTTCGGCAACACCCTGTCGGCGCTGTTGCAGGGTTTCATCAATGAGCGGGTCACCGTCGCCATGGTACGTGGCTTTGAGAGCAGCCTGCAGGCGTCCACCTTTAACGATGAGGTGACGCCCGACATTATGCATAATCTGATCGCTACGGTCAACAAGCACCTCGACGTGCTGTACGATTACTACGACGTCAAGCGCGAATCGCTCGGCGTGTCGCAGCTGCACCTGTACGACGTGTACGCCCCGATGGTGGCGGCGGAAACCCGTTCCTGCAGCTACGAGCAGGCGGTGGAGATGGTGCTGGATACGGTCAGCGTGTTCGGTGAAGAATACCGCTCGGTGCTGGAGGACGGCATCCGCAACCGCCGCTGGGTGGACGTGTATCCGAACGCCGGTAAACGCGACGGTGCGTACAGCACCGGCGGCTGCGATATCGAGCCGTATATGCTGCTGAATTTCACCGATACCTTCGACGACGTTTCCACCCTCGCACACGAGGCGGGGCATAGTATGCACACCTGGTACTCCTCCGGCAGCAACCCTCCGCAGGATGCCGCCTACACCATTTTTGTTGCGGAAGTGGCCTCCATCGTCAACGAATTGCTGTTGATGCGTCGCCAGCTTGCTTCGGCAACCGACGATGCCCGTAAAGCAGAAATACTTGACCAGCTGATGGAACTGTACCGTACCACCCTGTTCCGCCAGACCATGTTTGCGGAGTTTGAGGAAACGATGCACACGCTGTGCGCGGACGGCGTTCCGCTGACCAAAGAGGTGCTGTGCGACAAATACTACGCCATCATCAAGCGGTATTTCGGTCCTCGTGTGGTATGCGATAAGCCGATCGCTATGGAATGGATGCGTATTCCGCACTTCTACTATAATTTCTACGTGTATAAATACGCCACCTGCCTGTCGGCGGCATCCGCGATCGTTAAGCGGATCGAAACCGAGGGGGAGAGCTACGTCCAAAAATACCTTGCTTTCCTGCGCTGCGGCAACAGCAAGAGCCCGATCGACAGCCTGAAGGTTGCCGGTATCGACCTCACGCGTCCCGAAGTGGTGGAGGATGCGGTGGCTGACTTTGCCGCCACCGTCAAGCAGTACCGCGCATTGTGCAAAAAGGGGTAATTTTTCGGAAACCCTCGCTTTGAACAAAAAAAACAATCCCGTGTCAAGGATAAAACCTTTACACGGGATTTTCTTTTTATTTTCGTTTTTTGGCCGCCAACGCATCGCGGCAGAGGTGTTTGGCTTGGTCGGACAACGCCAAAATGAGGATAAACGAGAGGATGCCCTTTGGCGTGGACATCGGAAAGTCCACCATGCCGACCAGCAGGAAGCCGCTGGCGATCGCGAGGAAGGAAACGCCGAGTGTTCGGTCGTTCCAATCGTCCACGCGGTGCAGCCGGAGATTGGAATAGAAGATCTCCCACGCCATAAAGGCGTAGATGATGAGGGCGACCAGACCGCCCTCAATGAGCAATTCCAGTACCACGTTGTGGAAATGCGGCGTCTGTATAATACCGGCTTCGCTGATGAGCTTCAGCGCATTGAACGAGCCCATGCCGTAGCCGCCGATCGGGCGCTCCAAAAAGGCGTTCCAGCCCACTTCCCAGGCGCCGATTCGCAAGGCGACCGCCTTGTCCTCAAAGCTGATGGTCGCCAACCGATCCATAAACGGGTTGGGGATCAGCACCAGCGCCACCGCCCCGATGCAGACGAACAGCATCGCCCACCGCGCCGTCTTGGTACGGGCAAAGTTGAGCACCAAAAAGACCAGCAGCACCAGCGCCAACGCCAGGTATCCGCCGCGTGAGAAGGTGAACATCGCGCCGAGTGCGGAGATAAACACCATCGCGCCGTACAGCCACCGCTCGTTTTTCCGACCGGCGGTCAGCAGACAATGGGCGACCAGCGGCAGCAGGATGACCATTTCCTTGGCGTACAGATTGGGGTTGCTGAAGGTGGCGGCGGTGCGGTTTCCTTGCCAGGTGAGG
>JAFOFS010000190.1 GCA_017387165.1 Clostridia bacterium | reverse complement strand
TGCGCTCTGCGTTGACGGTGTCGCGCCAAAACAATGACCGTAAATGTAAAATCCTGCGCCCTCGCAGTATTCCAGCAACACCGTGCGAGCGGCACCGTCCACCGTAATATCGGCGGTATACCACTGACCGGCGGTCAATCCTTCGGTATCTGCAACCGTAAAGCGCCAGTTGTCGTTTGCCGCATCGTGGAAAGTCAGCGTTACATCCAGCGGGACGGGAGTGACCGTCGGCTTGGCGGTCGTCCAGCCGTTTGCGGTGTTGTAGATCGCAAACGCCTCGGTCAAGACCAGCTTCTTACCGCCGGCAATGAGTTCTCCGTTGTTCGGATCGCACTGCACGACCTCTGCGCCGGCGGCGATCTCCAGACTCTCGGTTGCGGAGAAGCTCCAGTTAAAGGCGTGATCGGCCGCCCAATCGGGACCGATTTCCAGCAGCATACGGGCGGAGGCGCCGTCTGCCGTCACATCCACCCAGTAATACTTCTGCGTATAAGCGGCAGGAGCGGTAAAGCCCATATACAGGCTGCTGCCGCCCTCGACGCTGCGGAACGAGAGGGTCAGCTCGGCCGCTTCGGTAACCTGCTTCCACTCACCGTTTTCGTTGACCACCTTAAAAGTCTCGGTCAGGGTGAGCTGCTTACCGCCGACGATCAGATCGCCGGTGTTCGGGTCGCATTGCGGCAACACGGTGCCCGCCGCGATCTCCACACTTTGGGTCGCGCCGAGTCCCCAGAAAAAGGCGTTATTGGGCGCCCAATCGGGACCGATCTCCAAAACCTTCCGTTGCGCCGTACCGTCCACCGTCACGTCTGCCCAGTAAAATTTCGGGGCAGCATCCGCGTCGGCGGTAAAGGTCATATACAGCGAGCCGTCCGGCATACTGTCATAAGCCAGCGTCAACGAGCCGTTGGCGCTGACCGTCAGAACGGTCGGCACCAGCGCGGTCAAAAGCAGGGAAAGGGACAAGATACCAATCAACAGTTTTTTCATCGTTTGTCCTCCTATTATTCAAGACCCCATTGGTCCCAAAGTACGGTAATATCGCCGCCCTCCGACTGTGCCGTCAGCTGCAAGCGTTCAAAGTCGGCACGGAATTCGATGCGGGCGTCCCGCAGCTCGGCAGCAGAAAACTCGGTTGCGTACAGCTGCAGTTGAAGATAGCGGAACTGGATGCTCTCCAGCAGGATGCGGTCGTACAGCTGCGCATAGCGGCTCGGGTCGCTCTCGCGCAGCGGCTCAATCGCCTCATACGCCAGATCGATCATACCGAGATACCGTTCCAGTTGGTTAAACGACCAGTAGCGGGTATCCTCCAGGTTATCCCAAATGTAGCCCTCCGCGCCGAGGTCGGCGTAGAGATGCACCATCCATTCGCGTTGTTCGTCCAACAGCGTTTTCATCGTTTCCCCTGCCTCACCGAAATAGTGAGCGAAGAAATCGTCCAGCAATTCCTCCATATTCAGGGAGGTATCCCACGCGAGTTTGGCCATTACATACGCTTTGGCACGCCCCCAGGCGGCGCTGGATTTCTGCTGGTAGTGTTCGGTCTGATCCAGCAGCATCATCACGCCGTGCTCGTCCAGCAGGCGGTAGTTGTCCGCCATCACCTCAAAGGTGTCGAAGAACAGCAGACCGCCGCTCGGAAGCAGCGAGTAAGTCCAGGCATACAGCGTGTCGCTGATCGAACGCCAGCCCAACAGTTGTCCGTGCGGACCGGTGACGTCGGTCGGGTCAGACTGCGCAAACGGCAGGTCGTATTCCGCCTTGATGGGAGCAAACATAATGGCCGAATTTTTGTTCAGCTTCATGCTGTCGTCCATCGGCTCGTACGCGCCGGTCGCCGCGTTGTATTTGGCAGGCGGCACGACGGTAACATAATAGGCAAACATAACCAGGCGTGTCGGCTGCTCGTTCGGGCGATTTTCCGCAAACCACGCATCCACCGCCGCCTGCACCTTGTTCAGGAACGGAATGATGACCGCTGCATCGGTGCCGTACTTCTTGGTAAGCCACTCTCTGAAATAGGTTGTAGCAGCTTTTGAATGATCAATAGTATAAGTAGGGCCTTTTGCATACCACATCCATTCAGAAGTACCAAATCCGTGGAGGTTGAATCCGAT
>JAFOFS010000189.1 GCA_017387165.1 Clostridia bacterium | reverse complement strand
GGCGGCTTGCCGTATTTGTTGAAGGAAGTAAGTCTTCCCGTCTACGGTGCGAAATTGACGCTTGCAATGGTGGCATCCAATCTGAAAGAAGCCGGACTTGCAGGAACCGTTCCGCTGCATGAGGTCTCGGCAGGCGGTGTCGTTCGCTTCGGTAAGAATCTTTCGGTTGAATTTATCCACGGAAACCATTCCATTCCGGATGCGGTGGCGCTGGGCATCAAGACGCCGCTCGGCTACGTGGTGCACACCGGCGACTTCAAGATCGATTGCACGCCGATCAGCGGCGGTATGATGGATCTGGCTCGCCTTGGCGAGATCGGCAAAGAGGGCGTCTTGGCGCTGCTGGCCGATTCGACCAACGCCGAGCGTCCCGGCTACACACCGAGCGAAAGTACGGTGGGGCAGAGCTTCGAAACCATCTTCCGCAAGGCGGCGGATAAGCGCATTATCGTGGCGACCTTCTCGTCTAATTTGTACCGCATTCAGCAGATCATTACTGCTTCGGCTCGTGAGGGACGCAAGGTGGCGGTTTCCGGTCGCAGTATGATCAATCTGGTGCAAATTGCGACCGAATTGGGTTATCTGTCTATTCCGGCTAACACGCTGATTGAACTGGAGCAGATTCGCCAGTTCCCCAAAAATCGCGTCACGCTGATCACGACGGGAAGCCAGGGCGAGCCGATGTCCGCTCTGTCCCGTATGGCCTTTGAGGATCATCGTCAGGTAACCATCGGTCCGGACGATTGCATCATTATTTCCGCCAATCCGATTCCCGGAAACGAGAAAGCGGTCGGCCGCGTGGTGGATGAACTTCTTCGCCACGGTTGTGAGGTCATTTACGAGAAAATGTACGACGTCCACACCTCCGGTCACGCTTGCCAGGAAGAGCTGAAGATCATTCACGGCTTGACCAAGCCGCGCTATTTCCTGCCGGTGCATGGCGAACAGAAGCATTTGCGTAAGCATGCGGCGTTGGCTGTGCGGATGGGAATGGATGAAAAGAACGTGCTTCTCGGCAATATCGGTCAGGTCGTTTCGATGACCCATGAGAAGATGGGGGTAACCGAGACGGTGCCTGCCGGCAAGGTGCTGGTGGACGGCATCGGCGTCGGTGACGTCGGTAACGTGGTACTGCGTGATCGCCGCCGCTTGGCGGAGGACGGACTCATCATTATCGTTGCAACGTTGGATACCGCTACGGGGACCTTGGTTTCCGGACCGGACATCGTTTCACGCGGCTTCGTATACGTCCGTGATGCCGAACCGTTGATGGAAGCACTCCGCGCAACGGCGATTGATACGCTGGAGGAATCTCTCCGTTCCCGTCGCCGCGATTGGGCATCGATGAAAGCACACTTACGGGATAACGTTTCGCGTCTTATTTTCCAAAAGACCAAGCGTAGCCCGATGATCCTGCCGATCATTATGGAGGTCTAAACCTCAAAACGGAGGTCAAAGGATGAAAAAGAAAGTATGGAACGTTCGCCCGACGGTGGTCGTGTTGACCGCCGTTATGACGTCGTTCCTTGTCGTAACCTTCTTCCTGGATAAAACCAAGATCGTTTTTGCGGTTGAGGCGGTTATCTGGGCAATAGCGTTGGTTTTTGCCGTCTGGTATTTGCTTCACGAGCAATTCACCATCAACCGCTTGATGCGTCAACTGATGCGTCAGTTGAATGTGGCCGATAAAAAATCGCTTTCGTCGCTGCCTTTGGCGGTGGCGGCTGTATCCGACCGCGGAGAAATTGTTTGGTTTAACAAACAATTTACACAAAGCGTGCAGGGAAGCGACCGTTTGCTTGGGCAGCCCATCGAGAACGTTCTCGGCGGTATGTCCTTTGAGGAAATGCGGAACACCAACCGTTTCGACTTGAAACTCGATGACCGTTGCTTTACCGTTTCGGTGGATGCGTTCAGCCAAAAGGATCAGCTTACCTATTTGCTGTATTACTGGGATGACACCGATCTCAAAAACATCGCAGAGGAGTACGGTCTCAGCCGTCCTGTGGTGCTCTCGATCGTGATCGACAATATGGAGGAGCTGTTCCAGAGCACTCGAGACAGCGACCGCGCCCGTATTTCGGGTCAGGTCGAGAAGATGCTCGAGGACTGGATCGGTACCACCAGCGGCATTATCCGCAAATACGATTCCTATCGCTTTTTTGCGGTGGTGGAGCAACGCGATTTGCACAAGATGATGGAAGATCGCTTCTCGGTGCTCAACACCGTCCGTACGGTGGAGCACAACGGTATTTCGGGGCTGACCTTGTCCATTGGCGTTGGCTCCGGCGAGACGTTCCATGCCTCCGAGCTTCAAGCGCAGCAGGCAATGGAAATGGCGCTTGGCCGCGGTGGCGATCAGGCGGCGGTTAAAACCGAAAACGGCTACGATTTCTACGGCGGCCGTTCACAAGGTGTGGAACGACGCACAAAGGTGCGTACCCGTGTGATGGCCAAAACCATCCTTGAACTTCTCGAAAGCAGTGAGAACGTCTTGGTAATGGGGCACCGCTTCTCCGATCTGGACTGTCTTGGCTCCGGTGC
>JAFOFS010000188.1 GCA_017387165.1 Clostridia bacterium | reverse complement strand
TGTGCTTTTTGCGGCGTCTTCCAACACAATCGGCGCGTGTATCATCTCCTTGGAAGGGGAAAATATTGCGCTTGTGCAGGCGTTGCCCGTTGATGAATGGGCGGTACTGCGCGCAAAATTGTATTTGCATTTTATCGCGACCTTGCTTCCTGCATGGATATGCACATTGACGATTGGTCGGAGGAATTCCTGTCGGAGTTTTCGCCGGAGGAATACGTCCGTCTGCTGAAGAAGGCAAACGTGCAGACCGCGATGATCTATCTGCAATCCCACCTCGGTTTGTGCAACTGGCCGACCGAAACCGCTCGGATGCATCAGCATTTTGCCGACAAGCCGGACGAGATCAAGCGTTTGATCGATCTGTGCCGTGCAAGCGGCATCAAGGTGGTCGGCTACTACAGCCTGCAATTCAACACCTGGGCGCACGACGAGCATCCCGACTGGCGGATGCGAGAGGAAAACGGGCTGTCCCGTCGCGAATCGGACGGCGGACAGCGCTACGGATTGGTCTGCTCCAACCACGACGGATACCGCGAATTCGTGTTCCGTCAGATCGATGAGATGCTGGCGTATTTCGATCTGGACGGCATTTTCTTCGATATGCTGTTTTGGGAGCACGTCTGCTATTGTCCCTCCTGCCGCCGTCGCTACCTCCGCGAACGCGGACGCGAGCTGCCGAAGCAGGGCGACTGTACCGCCGAGGAATGGCTGGATTTCTTTGATTCCCGCGCCTATTGGGTCGGTGAATGGGCGAATACCGTCACCGACTATGTACACAGCATCAAGCCCGAGCTGACGGTGGAGCACAACTTCTCCGCCTCCACCGGGCGGTTTGAGCTGTGCTGCCGCGATCTGGTCAACGAGGCGTGCGAGTACGTCGGCGGTGACCGCTACGGCGGACAGCTGGAGCAATCCTTCGTCTGCAAATGCTATTACGATATTTCCAAGCATCTCCCGTTTGAGTATATGACCGGACGTTGCGTTCCCAACCTGCTGGCGCACACGGTTACCAAGACGGCAGACAAGCTGGAGCAGCAGATCCTGCACACGTTCGCGCATCACGGCGCCTTTCTCGCCATCGACGCCATCGACCCCGTCGGCACGATGGACGAACGGTTTTACGCCTTGCTCGGCGAGATCTACGGCAAGGCGGCAACATTCGAGCCGCACATGACCGGCAAGCTGATCGCGGACGTCGGCATTTTCTATAACTTCGATTCCGGCGCCAACCTGCAGGAGGGAGATACCCCCTCCAAGGCGTTTTTGCATTTCGGCGGCAGCAAAAAGACGCTGACCAACTGGTCGGGCGCGGAGCAGGCGCTCAAGCATCTGGTCCGTGCGCATATTCCCTGCGCCATCACCACCAAGGGCAACACCGCCGATTGGAACAACTACCGCGTCATCATCGCCCCGAACGTCAACCGACTGGACGAGCAGACGGTGGACGCGCTGATCGCCTACGTGGAGCAGGGCGGCTGCCTCTATTTCAACAACTGCGACGAAACGCGCCTGTTTCAGACGCTGGTCGGCGGCAGCTATCAGAAGCATCTGATGTCCACCCGCGCCTACGTCTTCCCCACCCAAGGGAACGAGGCGTTGATGGAGGGATATACCGAAAAGTACCCCCTCCCGATCGACACGGGTGTGCCGATCGTGGAAGGAATTTCTGAGGAAAAGATCCTCGCTTATCTCAAGCTGGCCTACACCTCCCGTGAGGTTGGCTTCTGCGCTTCCATCCACTCCGATCCGCCCGGCATCCCGACCACACATCCTGCCCTCATCGAAACCACCTACGGCAAGGGC
>JAFOFS010000187.1 GCA_017387165.1 Clostridia bacterium | reverse complement strand
TCCGACCTTAAAGCGAGGAGATTTCGAGGGTTTTTTGCTCAATTTTAGCGAAGCAAGGCTGGCGCCTTGCGAGATGAAATTGAGTGAAAAGCACCAAAATATGCCGCTTTAAGGCAGGTTCGGATTACTCGTGTCACCTTAACTAAAAAAGCGCTTGGTACGGCTGTACCAAGCGCTTTTTCGTATTTAGATGGTATCGTCGTCATCCGCTTGCGAAGCGGCGCGGCGGCGATTTTCCAGGCGGCGCATCTCCGCTTCGGTATACTGACGCGGAATGCTGCTTTTCGCCTTGGCGGTTTCCTTTTCGTCCTCCGGTTTGGTGCGACCGCGATCGACGAAGATCGATTCCTCTTTCTCCTCGTTCTCCGTCTCGGGAACTTCCAGACCGAGTTCACGACGCTTTTCAATGTCCTCATACGGATGTTTCTCATAATACGGATCAATGACGACGCGGCGAATGGTCGGGAAGATCGCAAACTGGATCAGGAAGGAGCGAAACGCCGGAAAAACGAACAGGTAGATGATGAAGATAAACGCGATGCCGAGGGAATTGGGCAACAGCAACAGCAATCCCATCAGTCCGTAGCACAGCAACAACACCAGCGACACAACCAGATTCGGTTTCCAGCCCACGCCAACGAACAGAAGCGCGTTGCGATAAAGCTGGCGCAGGTTGTACTTAAAGGTGATGAGCAGGAACGGAACGTAATACTTCATCACCGTGAAAACAACGTATACGCTCATGGTCAGCGCCAAGCCGATAAACGCCATCGTATTGCCGTTGGCGGCCGGCTGGTAATACATACTCACGGCAAAGACGATGACCACCGTCAGCAGGTTGTTGATGATACCGACGGGCAGCGCCTGCTTCCAGTTTTTCTTGATGGTTTCCAAGAAATCCGAGCCGATAAACGCATGCTTCTCACGAGCGTAGCTGCGGGTGATATTGGCCAAGCCGACATCCGCCAAGCCGCGGGTCAAGATCGGCAAAAACGCCACCAGATACAGCAAATTGGCAATGCAGAGCTTCCAAAATTTACGGCCGAGAATTTCGAAAAACACCACGAACGATTTCTTCTGCGGTGCGTTCTTATCCACGCCGGGACCGGGACGGTTATACCGGTCCTGCCATTGACTGAAAAGTCCCATAGACATCCTCTTTTCTACTATCCTTTGATTTCAAAACCACAAATACGCGGCGGCTTCCACCGCCGCCGATACGGCCGAAAGACCGAAATACAGCAAAAAATGCAGCATACAGGAGCGCCAAAGCGGCCAAAGCCCCGTGTGAGAAGCTCCCGGAAGCAATTGTCCTGCCAAGGAGGCGGACAAGCGCGAAGCATCCGAGCAGGCCGACAGGAAAACGGGAATCTGTATCACGGCCGGAAGCAGTACCCGTCCCAGCGCCAGCCACACGCCGGCGCCGCCGTCGGCATAGTGCAGGCATTGGAAAAAACCGAGTATTCCGCCGTACAGAAGCGGTGTTGCCAGCACGATCGGCAGGCCGTACACCGACACCGCCGACGCCAGCAGAATCGCCAGTATCAGCCAGCGGAACAAGCAGGCGTTTGCCATCAGCGAAAGCCAACGGCCGTCGGGCGAAGCGGGCAAATACGGCGTCAGCCGTTCCGACCAGGCGGTCGGATCTTGCACGTACAGCAGACAAGCAACCGCAAATCCCGCCAAAATCAAACACCAGTACAGCGGTATCCGCCATTGCAGCCGCAGCAAGATGGTCGTTCGTTTGCCAAACAGCCGCAAGCCTGTCCGTTTCATATCCGCATCACCTCAACACAGGGTATGCGGAAGGATAAGTAAATAGAACAAAAACCGATCGACAGCGGAAATTCCACAGCAATCGGTTTTCCTCACAGATGGTCAGCGACGACGCAGGTTTACCCCCATCACGCCGCCGATCACGCCGCAGACAGCAAACAGCAAGGCCTTGAGCAGCCCGGCCGTCAGCGGAACGATCAGCGAGGCAAGCGAGCCGACCAGCCAAACCAGCAAAAACAGCGCCGTGCCGGTCAAAAGACCAAGTAGCCAGCCGCGGGAGCCGCCGATCAAGCCACTGACAAGACCGCCGACCAACGCGCCGAGTCCGCCGCCCACAAGCGCCATCGGCATCACCGCCGCCGGCGGCAGATCCGCCGCCGTCAGTATCGCCGCCAGCAAAAGCAGCAGCAACAAGCAGGCAACCGCGCCCAGCGCCGTTCCCCACAGAGTCGGAATGCCGAGAGTATACCAGGGGCTTGCTTTGTCCACCGATTTTCTTCTCATAAAAACCACCGCCGTTTTCCAAGAATTGTTCTGAAAAAGAAACTCTCCGGCAAGCCGGAGAGTCCTCTTACCTCACGCTTTCATTTATGCGGCGGAACGCGGAATTATGACCG
>JAFOFS010000186.1 GCA_017387165.1 Clostridia bacterium | reverse complement strand
GGAAGACAGACCCTTTTTCTTGCCTCCCTCAACCTCACGGCAACCCGTAGGGACCGGCGTCCCCGACGGTCCTTCTTGCACAAACCTACGGTGCTTTCGTAGGGCGGGGCCTTGGTCCCGCCGCGGATTTTGCACCAACCCACGCCTACCGCCAAGGCCCCCTTGTGTAAAGGGGGCTGTCTCCGCGAACGCGGAGACTGGGGGATTGTGATTTTTGCGAAAAGACAACCCCTCCGTCTTTTTGCTCCGCAAAAATCCACCTCCCCTTACACAGGGGAGGCTTTTCTCCCACCGTCCATTTCTACAAAAAAAGCGCGGGCGGCAGATTGCCGCCCCTACAACACCTCACCATTCCGCACAACCCTTTTTCCTCGGCGTGTATTCACGCCGAGGATTTTTTATATCCCTCATTTCCATCCATTTCCGCTGTGATTTCTGCGAAAAACCGTTGCGTAGTCCCCAAAAGTATGCTATACTGTACCCATATCACGAAAGAGGGTTTTTGTATGCTGCGTAAATGGATTGCTATTTTGCTTGCTGTCGCCATGGTGCTGATCGTTGGCGGCTGCGGGGCTCCTGCCGAGCCGGCAGGGGAGGAGCCGCAAACCACCACCTCCACCACGACCACCACGACCGCCTCTACCACCACGACCACCGCTGCGCCCACCAAGCAGTTTAACATCGTGACAGGTGAGTACGACATTCCGCTGAACGCGTCCACCCGTCCGGTTGGCATCATGATCGCCAACGACAGCTGGGCCGCCCGTCCGCAGGCCGGACTGGAAACGGCCGACCTCTTCGTGGAAATTGAGACCGAGGGCGCCATTACGCGTATTTTGGCGATTTTCGGCTCTTCCGAACGCGTTCCTGCGCTGCTTGCGCCGGTGCGCAGCGCTCGTTCGCCCTTCGTTCAGATCGCGCAGGCGCTGGATCTGGTCTACCTCCACGCCGGCGGCTCGGTTCCGGCCAAGGCGACCCTCTCCAAGATTGACATCGACCACCTCGATTCCGCTGCCTGCTGGCGTGAGGAATCGCTGTGGAACGAACGCGACTACGAGCATTCGCTTTCGACCGGCGGCAAAAAGCTGACCGAATACCTCGCGGATCGCTCTTGGGAAACCACCCCCACTCGCGATATGCCGTATGCTTTTGGCGAGATCAAAGGAAACGCCGCCGGCAAGGTGGCGCAGGTGAAGATCAGCGCTTCCGAGACCGCCACCTTCCGCTACGACGATACGAGCGGCCTGTATACCAAGTACCTCGGCAGCACCGCCTCGGACGAACTGCACGAAACGCTGGACGGCAAGATCACGGTCAGCAACGTCATCGTGCTGTACGGCGATAAATACGGCGAGAGCGCCACCAACGGCGCCACCTGTAACTTTGACCTCGCAAACGGCAACGGCAAGCTGATTACCGGCGGCACCGCTCGCGACATTACCTATACGGTCACCGCCGACGGCTTTAAGCTGTACGAAACGGACGGCTCGATCGCGTCGGTCGCAACCGGAAAAACCTACATCTGCATTGCGGATACCGCCTATGCAGAAGCCTTGAAGTTATCCTAAAACATACCAAAGCGGTGTCCGAAATTCGGGCGCCGCTTTTACCTGCTAAATCGTTAAAAATTTTTTTCGTTTTCCTATTTACAAATGCGTTTTCGTGTGTTACAATAAATCCCGTAAGTATTGTCAATCGCGGTTTTTCCGCTTTGGCGTATTTAATATTTTGAGGAGGAGAGATCCTTATGAAAACCTTTAAGAAAATTGCTGCTCTGGCCATGGCTCTTGCCGTGGTGTTGAGCCTGTCCGCCTGTGCCGGCGGCGGTAACGACGGCTACACGGCCGAGAACACCGAGTACGTCATCGGCTTCTCCGGCCCGCTCACCGGCGGCGCTGCGGTCTATGGCCAGGGCGTCAAGAACGGCGCGCAGCTGGCGGTTGACGAGATCAACGCCAATGGCGGTCTGAACGGCATCAAGTTCAAGCTTGAGGCTATGGACGACCAGCACGACCCGACCAAGGTCGCCACCAACTACGCCAACCTGCTCGAAAAGGGCATGCAGGTGTCGCTGGGCACCGTCACCACCGGTCCGGGTAAAGAGTGGACCAAGCTGTCGGTCGAAGACAACGTCTTCTTCCTGACCCCGTCTGCTTCGGGCGACGACATCCCGAAGGAGGCCAACGGCTTCCAGATGTGCTTCGCTGACGGCAACCAGGGTAAGGTTGCGGCGGAATTCGTCAACGGCACCGGCCTGACCAAGATCGGCATCTTCTACAAGTCGGACGATCCGTATTCGGACGGTATCTACAAGCAGTTCAAGGAAAACCTCAGCAGCTCGATCACGACGGTTGAGGCGGTCTTCACCGGCAATGCTACCGACTTCAATGCGCAGATTTCCATGCTGAAAGAGTGCACTTTCATCTTTATGCCCATCTACTACGAGCCGGCTGCGATCTTTATGACCCAGGCGAAGGACATCATCAACAAGGACGCCGTCTACTATGGTTGCGACGGCTTTGACGGTCTGGCCGGTCAGTTCGAGGACTTCAGCATCATCCCGCAGGAAGTTTCCATGCTGTCCCACTTCGACTCCAACGCGAAAGAAGGCGCGGCTGCTGAGTTCGTTCAGAAGTACACCGCCAAGTACGGCGCGGATACCCTGAACCAGTTCGGCGCTTCGGCTTACGACTGCGTCTACGCCATCTACAACGCGATGAAGAAGGCGATCGACGGCGGCAAGGAAATCCCCGTGACCATCTCTGCCACGGATCTGTGCGATATCCTGAAGGGCGAGTTCACCGGCGAATTCAGCTACAGCGGCGTCACCGGCAACAACATCACCTGGGAAGACAACGGCTACGTTTCGAAGGAAGCCGTTAAGTACACCCTGAAGGTTGCCAACTCTGCTGCGCAGTAAGCCTTTTTGAACAACTGACACATTTGCCGACGCAGGAAATCTGCGTCGGCATCTTGTCTAGGTTGGAACTATTGTCAGAAAGAAAGTTTGTTTATGAAATTAATCGAAACCTTAATCAACGGTCTCAGCATCGGCAGTACATATGCGATGATCGCACTGGGTTACACGATGGTGTACGGCATTGCGAAGATGTTGAATTTCGCTCACGGCGACGTCATTATGGTCGGCGGTTATATGATCTTCGTCACGTTGTCCGCAACGGGGAATCCGATCCTCGGCTTGCTGGCGGCGGTGTTGTTCTGCACCTTGCTGGGCATCACCATCGAAAAAGTGGCGTACAAGCCGCTGCGCGGCGCTTCGCCGCTGGCGGTACTGATCACGGCCATCGGCGTCAGTAAATTGCTGCAATCGACGGCGCAGATCGTGTTCGGCGTGGCGCCGAAGATGGTCAACGTGGCCGATCTCGGCAGTCTGACCCTCGGCTCGATCAGCATCCAGCGGTATACGCTGGTGACTCTGGGCGTGTCGATGGTCATTATGGTGGCGCTCAGCCTGTTCGTAAAATACACCCGCACCGGTCGTGCTATGATCGCGGTGTCGGAGGATAAGGGTGCCGCCCAGCTGATGGGTATCAACGTCAACAAGATCATTATGATCACCTTTGCGATCGGCTCGGCGCTGGCGGCGTTTGCCGGTCTGTTTATGCTGATGAAATCCCCGAGCCTTTCGAATACCCTCGGCGCCATGCCGGGTATCAAGGCGTTTACGGCGGCGGTCATCGGCGGCATCGGCTCCATTCCCGGCGCGATGCTCGGCGGTCTGCTGATGGGTGTGGTGGAATCCATTTCCCTCACCATTCCGGCGATCGCTCCCTACACCGATGCGATCGAATTCCTCATTCTGATCGTCATTCTGCTGGTGCGTCCCACCGGTATTTTGGGCAAGAAAAGGAGGGAGAAGGTGTAATGTTGAAAAGCATCAAATGGAAGCATTATATCGCGTACATCGTGTTGGCGATCGTGACGGTCGTCTTTGCCGTCCAATCCTTCTCCGGTAATCTGAAAAGCTCCGAGATCTATATGCTGGAGAAGATCGCCATCTCCATTATTTTGGCGGTCTCCCTGAGTATGGTGGTCGGCTTTTTGGGCGAATTGTCCCTCGGCCATGCGGGCTTTATGTGCGTCGGTGCCTACCTCGGCGGTAAGGCGTCGGTGCTGCTGGAACCGATGCTGGGCGATTTTCCGGCGCTGATCGTGTCCATTCTCATCGGCGGCGCGCTTGCCGCGATCTTTGGCGTGGTCATCGGTCTGCCGGCGCTTCGCCTGCGCGGCGACTATCTGGCGATCGTGACCCTGGCGTTCGGTGAGATCGTCCGCTCGCTCTTTATGAATTCGACCGAGGAGACCTTCGGCGGTCCGTTGGGTATGAGTACCCCTCGCTTTGACAAGAAAATGCTGTTTATCATCGCGTTCGTGCTGGTGATCGCCTGCCTGGCGGTGACGCAGAATTTGATTCGCTCCAAGCACGGCCGCGCCATTACCTCCATCCGCGATAACGAAATCGCCGCCAAGGCAACCGGTATCAACGTCACCAAGTATAAGCTGGTGGTGTTCACCGTTTCGTCGTTCTTTGCGGGCGTGGCAGGTGTGCTGTACAGCTATACCAACTACACCGTTCAGAGCACCAACTTTGACTACAACTACTCCATCGAGATTCTGGTTATGGTGGTTCTCGGCGGTATGGGCAGTATCAACGGCTCCATCATCGCCGCGACTCTCATCACCTTCCTCGATATGAAATTGCAGACCATTCTGACCGGTGACCTGGCGGTGCTGCAGGATCTGTTCTACGCGCTGATCCTCATCGTGATGGTCATCTACAACAACGCGCCTGCACTGAAGGGCTTCCGTGAGAAGTACAGCCTCAAGAAACTGATGGCAAAAATCCGCAAGCATAATCCCGCTCACGCCAAGGATGACGAAGCGCAGTGGGATCGTGTCCCGACCAAGATTCAGATGGACGAGGTGCTCTCGGTCGATCTGCAGGTGTCCTCCCCCTATACTCCCGATAAGGGCGGAAAGGAGACGGAATGATGGCAGAAACGGTTTTGAAAACAGAAAATCTGGGCATTTCTTTCGGTGGTCTGAAAGCGGTTCAGAATCTGGATCTGGAGATCAAAAAGGGTCAGCTGTACGGCCTTGTCGGTCCTAACGGTGCCGGTAAGACCACGGTGTTCAATATGATCACCGGCGTGTACAAGCCGACCACAGGCAAGTTCTGGCTGGCGGGGGAGAACCTCACCGGCAAAAGCCAGGAGGCGATCAACCACAAGGGCATCGCCCGTACCTTCCAGAATATCCGCCTCTTTAACAATATGACCGTCATCCGTAACGTGATGGTCGGTCTGCACAACCAACCCGAATTCAAGTGTGGCGTGCTGGCGAGCATTTTCCGCCTGCCGGTTCATTTCCGCACCGAGAAAAAAATGCGCGAGCGCGCCAAGGAAATCTTGGAGGTCGTCGGTCTGCTGGACGAGCGCAACAACCTCTCCTGCAACCTGCCGTACGGCAAACAGCGTAAGCTGGAAATCGCCCGTGCGCTGGCGACCAACCCGAAGCTGCTCTGCTTGGATGAGCCGGCGGCCGGTATGAATCCGCACGAAACGGCTGATTTGATGGAGATCGTGCGCCGCATTCGCGACCAGTTCGACGTGACGATTTTGCTGATCGAGCACGATATGAAATTCGTCTCCGGCCTGTGCGACGAGATCACGGTGCTGAACTTCGGTACCGTGCTGGCGCAGGGAGCACCCGAAGTGGCGCTCAATGACCCCGAGGTCATCAAAGCTTACATAGGAGGATAACGCAAAATGGCATTGTTGGAAGTAAAAGATCTCTCCGTGTACTACGGCGTTATTCAAGCGCTGAAGGGTGTCAGCTTTGAGGTCAACGAGGGTGAGATCGTGACCCTGATCGGCGCCAACGGCGCCGGC
>JAFOFS010000185.1 GCA_017387165.1 Clostridia bacterium | reverse complement strand
GGACGGCAAAAAACAAAAGCTCACACTGGAGGGGGTCACCTTTCCGTATGCCGAGGACGAGCACGGCAGCTACCTCAACTACGAATTTAAGGTCTTTGGGGAGAAAAAGACGGTGTGGACGACGCTGAAACGCGCCGCCAAGCTGGAAGCGTCCTACGGCGCGCTGGTGTGGCGCAGCCTCGGGGGCATCATCACCGGTCAGTTTAAGCTCAACGACCTGTCGGGACCCGTCGGTACGGTCGGCGTGATCGGTGATGCGGTGAATAACGCCGTACAGGATGCCGACAAGGGCAATCTGGACGGTCTGTATTCGCTGCTGATGCTGGTGGTGTTGATCACGGTCAACGTCGGCGTGTTTAACCTGCTGCCACTGCCTGCACTGGATGGCGGTCGCTTGCTGTTTCTGCTGATCGAGGCGGTCACCCGACGCAAGGTTTCGCCTCGGTTTGAGGGGATGGTGCACGTCATCGGTATGGTGCTGTTGCTTGGCTTGATGGTGGTGGTCACCTTCAGCGACATCGCCAAATTGTTCGCTTAAAAAAAGAGGTGTGATCACACACCTCTTTTTTATATTTCGGGGACACCCGCTGTCAGAATAAGCTGCCGATCCCCAATCCCGCCGCCAGCCCGATTCCGATCCCCAACAGAAACCAACCCATCCGGATCAGACGGACACGCCACCTCCGCCGCCGTAAGCCGCTGAAGCTGCCCACCTGCAGCAACGCCTTGGCCGCTTCCGAGTGAAGCGCCGTCTGATCCACCGTTTCGGCCTCCGACCGCACCACCAGCAGCGCTTTTTCAAAGTACGGATCGTGCGGTCGGCTGACTTCGATCATCTGTCGATTGACTCCTTTAAGCATAAAAAATCCCCCTCCGTTTTACGGGAGTATGACCGCAAACCGAAGGGGTTTATACAAGAAAATCGGATTTTCTTGTCAAGTGGTTATTACAAATTGTAGAGAGATTTTTTTCACATCGATGTTGAAACTTTCGTTGAAAGTGTGGAAAAATCGCACCAAATCAACCCTTTTTCAATCGAGAAACCCTGAATTCGAGTGAAAAAAACCGATTTCGACTTAACAAACCGTTGAATTGCCTTTACAATCGGTTAATCTTTTTCGGGCGGTCGAGAGGTCAAAAATTTCACGACGCGCTCGGGGGAATCCTTGGCGGTTCCCCAATCGTTGGCGCTCTTGCCCGAGCGGTAATCGTACATCCGTGTGAAGTGGTCGATGTCGGCGCGGAGCGCATCCAACCCACGACGGCAGATATCCGAAGCAATTTTGGTAAATTCGGCGCGTTCTTTCTTGCCAAGCTCTTTTCCGGCCGCCTCCGCCAGCATCGCAAAGTGGGGGAGACACAGCTCGGGCTGTTCCGCAAACAACTGACGGAAATCCCGTTCGCGTCCCCAGAGATGGCAGGTGTTTTGCAGCATACGCTCCAGATTGGTGTTGACCTCGTCGCACACGAAGCAGGTGGACAGCGCCTGCCGGGCGGATTTTCCCTGTCGGGCGGGATCCTTGGCGAGCAGCCCGTTGCCAAAGACCTGACGGTCCAGCTCCTCCAGACGGCTTTGCATGGTGAGAGCCACGCTCAGATGCTTGTGCTGCTTCAGCATGCGGTTGTAGTGGTGGAGGCAGAAGCCTTTTTTATTGGTTTCGATGCGGACGTCCGGCTCCATCATCGCGGCGCCGGTGATGTATTCCACCATCCGTTTTTCCAAAATATCCCGCAGACGGCAGACCGGACAGCCGTCCTTCGGCTCGAATACCTCGCTGATCGGGATACTGCAAATATCGTGCTTCATAGCGCGTTCTCCGTTTCCTAAAAATAAAGAGGTCGCCTGTGCGACCTCTTTATTTTATCGTATTACCGCGTATTTGTCAACGCTTGTCGGTCAGGAAGAAGAGCGCCAGCGTGCCCGGTCCGGAATGACTGCCGATCACCGTGCCGATGGGTGCACAGGCAATATTGGTCGCTCCGCGCTCACGGAGCAATTCCGCCAACGCCTCGGCATCCGCCGCGCAGTCGCCGTGACTGATATAGATCGGCTGGCTCATCTCGCCCTGCAGCCCCTCCTGCAAACGGTCGGCCAACTCGACGACAGCGGCCTTCCGACCGCGTTTTTTGGTGACCATCACGAGATGCCCCTCGTCGTCCACGTGCAAGATCGGCTTGATGCCGATCAGACCTCCCAGCACGGCGGAGCTTTTGGAAACGCGTCCGCCGCGGTGCAGGAACATCAGAAAACAGACCTTTCTGATGAGATTGTTGGTATGTGGGTATTAAATAATGGTCAGGAAATGAGAATACATACCTTTGAAAAGAATGGAAATGCAGTATT
>JAFOFS010000184.1 GCA_017387165.1 Clostridia bacterium | reverse complement strand
CGGCGTACTCTGTTTCCACGTTTTGCCCGCTGATCTCGATCTCACCCGCAAAAGCGTATTCGGGGGCGGTACCGTCGTGCGCAAAGAAAATATGGGTATGGTTATCCAGTTTGAAGAGCGGCTGGGTGGTCGCATACTTCAGAAGTGTACCGTCCAATTCGATCTCAAACGGCAAAACGAGCATTTCCCCACTCTTGACCGTCATACCGGCTCGACGGGGAATGATCACCTCGCCATCCGCGGTAGTCAAGCAAAGCTGCACGTTTTCTCTGTCCGGCAAAACCAGCTTATCCTGGAAGTTGTTGATAAACAAAAAGCCGCTCTTGCCGTTGGTTCTGGCCATCCAGCGCAGATCTTTTTCGTTGGTCGGCTCGACGTAAGTGGGCTGATAGACCGGGAACATCTCCCCGAGGACATCGCCGAATTCGCCGAGAAAATGGTGGATTGGTTTGGTCACGAAATAGGATTCGCGCAGCAAGCCGTATTCACTGATGGGGGCGTTGAAGTCGTAGGACATCAGGTTCATGGCGGGGGAGCAACCGTAGAAGCGGTCGTAGTTGGTGGGATTGATACCGCCGTGATACATATACACGCCGGTGATATTACCGCCGCAGGCGACACGGGTAAACACCGCTACCGAAACGCTTTCGGGCGGAATGACCGGACGCCAGCTGTGCTGTGTCGGGTAACCGCCGCCCAGTTCGCAGAAGGCCAGCGGATACTCAAACTCCTCTCGAACCTCGCGGAAGGTGGAGCTATCAGAGGGGCCGCCTCGTCCCAAAAAGGCGTAGCAACCGTAGGTAGGCAGCATTTCCCCTTTCGGAATAGGTGATCCCCAGCCGGTGCAGGAAAAATACGGCACGTCCATCCCCGCTTTAATCGCCATTTCCTTGAGCTTTCGCATATGGCTCTCCCCGTCGTCACCTTTCTTGACAAGGTCACAACCAGACCAGTAAAACAGATTCCACAAGGAAGATGCGTGCTCGTATTCGTTTTCCAGCTGAACGGAGATGATGGGGCCGTCATCCTTGAAATACAGACCCTCAAACTGCTCGCCGAGTGCTTTATAGAAGCGTTCAACGTAGAATAAATAGCCCTCGTCATTGGAGCGCTCGTCCACCGGCTGGCCGTACAGCCAGGACGGCAAGCCGCCGTGCATGGCTTCGGAATTCACAAACGGACCAATACGCGGAATAGCGTACATACCATGCTTTTTGCAAAGCAAAATAAACCGACGGAGGTCGTTATTGCCGCTGAAATCGAATTCACCCGGACGTTTTTCGATATGAAGCCAATGGGTGTAAAAAGACACCGCATTGATGCCGCCGCTTTTCATTTTCAAAATGGATTCTTCCCAGAAGCGGCAATCGGTTCGAGTTGGTTGCATTTCGCCGCAGACCAGCGAAAACGGGACACCGTTTTTCAGTACGGCAAAGTTGGAAAAACGGATTTCATCCCCATTTTTACTCTTGGAATACCACGGAAACCGACACGGTTCCACACGGTGTTTTTGCTTTGTCAAATCTAAT
>JAFOFS010000183.1 GCA_017387165.1 Clostridia bacterium | reverse complement strand
GATGTTTACGGTCATTTCCACGTGGGAAATGCCCTTGTTTTCGCCGCCGTTTTGCAGGTGATACACCCCGTAACGATCTTTCATCACATACCGCTGATGGGTGTGTCCCTCGAACACCACGTCCACGTAGCCGTTGGAGAGATCCACGTCGTAATAGGAGGCCAGCGCGTTGCCGGCAATATCGGTGACACCGTTTTTGGATTGACCGTAGCCGTCGTGCAGCGAGTAGACGATGAGGTCGGCACCTGCCTGACGCAGACGGGTCGCCTCCGCCTTCACCAGCGCGGTGAGGTCGCTGCCGACCTTGAAATAAATGTCCTCGGTCTTGTCGGCGGAAATGGAGCTGTAGCAGTCACCGATCGCACCGATGATGCCGATCTGCAGACCGCCCTGCTCCACCATCACCGACGCCTCGGCATATTCCACCCGTTTGCCGGTGTTGCGATCAAAGATGTTGATGGCGAGCAACGGAAATTCCGCCTGCTCGGCGTTTTTCTCGACCGCTTCTTCGCCCCAGTCGTATTCGTGGTTGCCCAGCGCCATGGCGGAGAAATCCAGCTCGTTCATCCAATCGGTGATGATCAGACCTTGTGTGAGATTGGATTCCGAGCTGCCCTGCCACATATCTCCCGACGAGAGGAACAACGCGATCTCGTCCGCGTTGCGGCACTGCTTCAGATAGGTGGTCAGCTCATCCACGCCCGGCTGCTCGGCGGTATCGTCGAATTTGCCGTGCAGGTCGTTGAGCACGTACAGATCGACCACCGCCAGCACGCAGTAATTGCAGGAATCGCACAGCCCGTTGTTGTCCGCGTCGGCGTGCTCACAGCGGTTGTCCTCCTCCAGCGCATCGCCGCTGCCGCTCGGGCGGGTCGCCTGCGTGCCGGTGGAGAGGGTGACCGAGGTGGAGCCGGTGGTGGGGTAGACGTTGCCCTGCGCGTCGGTCCAGGTCGGATGGGAGAATTCCAGCGACTTGCTCGTCGTGGTAGCGGCAGGGGTCGTGGGGGTGTTATCGACCGGCTGCGCCGAACACGCCGCCAGCAACACCGCCAGCGCCAATAAAAAGGAAAGAACGATTCGTTTCATAATGGATCCTTTTCTGTTTAAAATAATCGTAAAACCAAGTTACCTTATTATTATAGCATAGGAGCGTCGCCTGTCAAGGAATTTCCCTTACAAAAGTTTCCACATTTCAACAAAAACGGTTGAAGAAATTGCCGAATTTCGCGTTTGCGACAAAATGTAAGAACGAGGAATTGTGCAGAGTGCCGAAAGTCAAATAAATGTAAAAAATATATCGAAAAAAGGTTGTTTTAGCAGACGAGTTATAGTATAATGATACCATCTAGAATTATGGTGTCGAACTATGCGCGCTTAAGGCGAGAAAGGGGAGGAGAACGTCGTGATGTACGACCTGCAAAAGGCAAGTATGTGGAAGCGTATTTCCGCTTGGCTTTTGGACGCGATTTTGCTGGTGATCGTGATCACGGGCGTCCTGTTTCTCCTCTCCTCCTGCCTGGATTACGACGGCACGCTGGAGTGTTACACCGCTCTGCAGCAGCAGTATATCGAGGAGTACGGCGTGGATATGAGCCTGACCGAACTCACCCCGGAACAGGAGGCGCTTCGTGCAGAGGCGAACGCCGCGTTCCAGCGGGATGCGGAGGCCAACCGCCTGTACGGCAAGGTCGTTTCGCAGGGAATGCTGCTGGTGTCCTTCAGTCCGCTGATCGCGTATCTGCTGCTGGAGTTTCTGGTGCCGCTGCTGTTTGGCAACGGACAGACGCTCGGCAAAAAGGTGTTCGGCATCGCCGTGATGCGGGAGGACGGTGTGCGGCTTTCGACGCTGGCGCTGTTCGTTCGTACCGTGCTCGGTAAGTACACGGTGGAGACCATGCTCCCTGTGCTGTTCATCGCTTTGGCGATGTTCGGCAGCTTCGGATTACTCGGCACGGTGCTGGCGCTGGCGCTGCTGGTGGCGCAGATCGCGATGCTGATCGCGACCAAGACCAACTCCGCTCTCCACGACAAGCTGTCCTACACCGTGACGGTGGATATGGCCAGTCAGATGATCTTCGATACGCCCGAAGAACTGCTTGCGTATAAGAAACGGATGCAAGCGGAAAAAGCCGCCAAGGCGGATTATTGATGTCTCTTATTTTTTGAAATATATTATTTGAAAGGAAGAGAGTATGAAAGTTGAATTGAAGAATCTGACGAAGGTTTTCCCGAGTCGGAACAAGAAATCCGGTGAAGAAGTCGTTGCGGTCAACGATTTCACTTTCACCATTCCGGACGGCAAACTGATCGGCTTGCTCGGCCCGTCGGGTTGCGGCAAGAGTACGACTCTGTACATGATCAGCGGCCTGCAGAAGCCGACGGGTGGCCAGATCTTCTTCGGTGACGAGGACGTTACCGAGCTGTCGGCGGAAAACCGCGGCGTCGGTCTGGTGTTCCAGAACTACGCGCTGTATCCGCACATGACCGTTAAGCAGAATATTCTGTTCCCGCTGCAGAACCTGCGCGGTGAGGACAAGCTCAGCAAAGAAGAAATGCTGGAGCGTGCCTACACGGCGGCGAAGCTCGTCCAGATCGACGAGCTGATGGATCGCAAGCCGAGCGAGCTTTCCGGCGGTCAGCAG
>JAFOFS010000182.1 GCA_017387165.1 Clostridia bacterium | reverse complement strand
GCAGGTCTTTTTAATTACGGGATTATACGGCGCTGACGAAATCGCGCATATTGTAGAGAGCGGCAGGCTTGCCGATCAGGAACAGAGCGGCGTTGATTGCACCGACCGCAAACAGCTCCTTAGAGGCAGCGTGGTGGGAAAGGGTGATCACCTCGTCCCGACCGCAGAACATCACGTCGTGCTCACCGACGATTGTGCCGCCGCGGATGGCGGAGATACCGATTTCGTGCTTACTGCGTTTCTCGCGAGTCGAGTGACGCTCGAATACGTATTGGGGGGTGTAGTCCAGCCCCTCCGCAACGGCATCCGCCAGCATCAAGGCGGTGCCCGACGGGGCGTCCACTTTTTGGTTGTGGTGTTTCTCGAGGATTTCCACGTCGAAGTCGTTACCGAGAACAGCAGCCGCCTTACGCGCCAATTCCGCCAGCAAGCTCACGCCGATCGACATATTGGCGCTGAAGAAGATCGGGACGATCTCGGCCGCTTTTTGCATCAGCAGCTTGTCGCCATCACTCAGACCGGTCGTACAGATGACGGCCGGAATGCGATGCTCCACCGCATAGTCCAATACGGCAGGAAGACTTTCGGGACGGGAAAAATCCACGATGACGTCCGCCGCGACCGAGCAGTTGACGGGTGAGGCAAAGACAGGATAACCGCTGTTGGAGGCGGTGTTGATATCAAAACCTGCCACAATTTCGCAATCGTCACGACCGGCAATGCACTGGGTCAACATACGCCCCATTTTGCCGTTGCAGCCGCAAACAATAAACTTCGTCATAGGATATGTAACTTCCTTTCGCGTCGCTGTTACTTGATAAGACCGTACTTTCTGAGAGTATCCGCGACCTTTTTGTTGTTTGCATCATCCATCGGATACAACGGCATACGGCACGGACCGGCGTTCCAGCCCAGCATATTCATTGCCTCCTTGACGGGGATCGGATTGACGTCGCAGAACATAGCGTTTGCAAGCTCGAGATACTTGAGCTGCATCTCGATGCTGCCCTGCACGTCGCCGTCAAACCACTTCCGGCACATTTCGTGCGTCTCGGCAGGGGCAACGTTGGAGAGAACGGAAATAACACCTTTGCCGCCGAGAGCGAGGATCGGAACGATCTGATCGTCGTTACCCGAATAGATGTCGATGTCGCATTCGGCGGCAATACGCGCCGTCGCAGAGAAATCTCCGCTCGCCTGCTTAATGGCAACGATATTCGGGATTTTGGACAGCTCCACGACCGTGTCCGGCTGAATGTTCATACCGGTACGGGAGGGAACGTTGTACAGGATGATCGGAAGATTGACCGCCTCGGCAACCGCCTTGTAGTGGGCGATCAGACCGCGCTGCGAGGTCTTGTTGTAGTAGGGGGACACCAGAAGCAGCGCGTCGGCGCCAACCTTTTCGGCTTCCTTGGAAAGCATAATGCAATAGGCGGTGTCATTGGAACCTGTGCCGGCAATCACAGGCACACGACCGTTGGCCTGCTCAACCGCCACGCGGATGACCTCGATATGCTCGTCATCGGTTAAAGTGGAGGATTCGCCCGTAGTGCCGCAGGCAACAATGGCATCGGTACCCTTTTCGATCTGATCGTCTACGATGCGGCGGAATTCGTCATAGTTGACGGTGCCATCCTCGTACATCGGGGTGATGATCGCTACAGCAGCACCGGTAAAGATCGGCTGATTACTCATAATAAAAGCCTCCGTTTTCGTGGTTTAAATATAATGCTCCGCGCAAAGCAACTCAGCGAGAAGAACGGCGCCGCCGGCAGCACCGCGGAGGGTGTTGTGGGACAGGCCGACAAACTTGTAGTCGTACTGCGAATCCTCGCGCAAGCGACCGATGGAAACTGCCATACCGTTTTCGAGATTACGGTGCAGCTTCGTCTGGGGCATATTGTCTTCGGTGAAATAGTGCAGGAACTGCTTCGGGGCGCTGGGGAGTTCCAGTTCCTGGGCACGGCCGGCAAAGCTGTTCCAATCGTTGATGATCTGTTCTTTGGTGGGTTTGTTTTCGAAATCGCAGAACACCGCCGCGAAGTGACCGTCGGTCACCGGAACGCGCAGGCACTGCGCCGTAAACGCCGGGGTTTCGGCAAGAACGATTTTATCGCCCTCGATTTTGCCCCAGATCTTGAGCGGCTCACGCTCGGATTTTTCTTCCTCGCCGCCAATATAGGGGATGACGTTATCCACCATTTCCGGCCAACGCTCGAAGGTTTTGCCGGCGCCCGAAATCGCCTGATAGGTGCAGACCAGCGCACGCTTCAGGCCGTACTTGGACAACGGATAAAGAGCGGGAACGTAACTCTGCAGCGAGCAGTTGGACTTGACCGCGATGAAACCGCGCTTGGTGCCGAGGCGCTTGCGCTGCTCGGGGATGATGTGAATGTGCTCGGGATTGATCTCCGGAATGACCATCGGCACATCCGGCGTGAAGCGGTTTGCACTGTTGTTCGAAACGATGGGGCACTCGGCTTTGGCGTATTTTTCCTCCAGTGCGAGAATTTCCGCTTTCGGCATATTCACGGCGCAGAAGCAAAAATCGACCTTCGATACGATCTCGTCGATATCCTTTTCCGCGTCGTATACGGGCATATCCTCATATTTTTTCGGCATCGGAGTGGCCATCGCCCAGCGATTGCCCACAGCATCTTTATACGATTTTCCGGCGGAGTTGCTGCTGGCGGCCATCGCGGTTACTGTAAACCAGGGATGATTCTCCAAGAGAGTGGCGAAGCGCTGGCCGACCATACCGGTGCATCCGATAATACCTACGTTGAAATTCATGGATTTTCTTCCTTTCTGCTATTGCCTTTGGTAACAAAAGAGTATATAATAATATACGACCTAATCATATCACTTTATACGGCTGATGTCAAATGATTTCCGGCAGGAATTTTACGAAAACAGCCGATTTTTTGCAAAAAGAGGTACCTATGACAAATTTAACCAAAACAAGCGATTATTTTTACGATCTTCCGCAGGAATTGATTGCGCAAGAACCGATCGAGCCGCGCGATCATTCCCGACTTTTGTTTATGAATAAAGAGACCGGCGAACTTTCTGACAAACATTTTTATGACATTGTTGATCTGCTGGAAACCGGCGACACGCTGATCCTCAACGATAGCCGCGTGCTTCCCGCCCGTATATACGGAAAACGGCAGATCAGCGGCTCCGGTGTGGAATTGCTTTTGCTGCATACCTCCGGGAACGATGAATGGGAAGTGTTGGCAGGGCCGGGGCGCCACGCCAAGGTGGGGGACACCCTTATTTTTGGCG
>JAFOFS010000181.1 GCA_017387165.1 Clostridia bacterium | reverse complement strand
GAGGCGGCGGAAATCGACGGAGCGGGCCAGTTCCGTCAGCTGTTTGCCATCACCATTCCGACCATTATGCCGCAGGTGCGGTATATGATCGTGTCCATCCTCACCTCCTCGCTGGCGGCGAACCTGAACCTGGTGCTGCCGTTCACGGGTGGCGGACCGGGCACCCGTTCCTATGTGATGGGCTTCTACGTGTACCACGCGGCGTACACCGACTTTGAGGTTGGCTACGCCAACGCGGCCGCCCTGCTGCTGATGCTGATCAGCGTGGTGCTGGCCGGTACGGTCAACACCCTCATCGCCCGAAAGGAGGATCGGTAATGGCTACGAAACCGAAGACCTACCGTGAACCCCTCGGCAAAATGCCCCGCGTGGCGATCGGCATTCTGATTGCGTTGCAGATTGTGGCGCTGCTCCCGATCATCGCCAACGGCGGTCTGCTGCTGCCCGATTTCTCGCAGGGCGTGACCGCTCGTGCGATCTCCGACCTCGGCGCCGTCATCGGCACCTTCCTGCCGACCGTGCTGGCGATCATTCTGATTCTGACCGTCACCATCCACGACGGCATCGCCCACCGCGAAACGACCATGAGCGTCGTGCTCCGCTGGGTGCTTCGCGCGCTGCTGTTCATCTGGTCGGCGCTGGTGCTGTTCCCCGTCATTTGGATGCTGTATTCCTCGCTGCGCAGCCCGATGGAGTTTATCGAAAGCCCGTGGGCGCTGCCCACCGCGCTGGATTTCTCCAACTACGCAACCGCGTGGAAGGAATCCAACTTCGCGAACTACGTGTTCAACACGGTGATGATCACCGGCGGTGCGACGGTTCTGTTTTTCCTGATGCTGACCACCACCTCCTACATCCTCGGCAAATATAAGTTCAAGCTGAACAAGGTGTTCAACGGCTTCTACTTTGTCGCGATGATGATTCCGTCCATCCTCGTCCTCGTTCCGCTGTATTTCCAGCTGGAGGGAGTCGGTGAGTTTATCAACGGCATCATCCTGGAGGTGACCGGCAAACCCGGCAGCTTCAGCATGACCGACAACCGCGTGGTGCTGCTCATCGTGTACGCCGTGCAGGCGCTGCCGCCCTCCATCTTCTTGGTGACCGGCTTTGTCCGCAGCATCAACAACAGCTTCCTCGAGGCCGCCTATATGGACGGCGCAGGGGAGTGGTACATTTATCAGAAGATCATTCTCCCCTTTATCAAACCGATCGTTCTGTTCCAGTGTTTGGCCGTCTTTATGGCGACCTGGAACGAATACACGATGGCGTTTACCTTCCTCGGCCTGACCGAAGAACACCACACCATTTCGGTCGGTCTGCAGCACATCACCGAAATCTTCAGCCGTGGTCAGGAATTCGGCGTTATCTTTGCCGCTCTGACCATTTCGATGGCGCCGATTCTGGTGCTGTACGCCATTTTCCAAAAACAGATCCTCAACGGTACCGATTCCGCCGAAGGTCTGAAATAAATTTCTTTGGATACGCGCTCCCCGTGCCGCTTTGTCGGCACGGGGATATCGCGTCTTTCATGTAATTGAATGCAGAGGAGTCTTTATCGATATGAAAGCGGTTTCTTTTTTAAGTAAACCTATCAAACGCATTTTAGCGGTCGCGCTTTCGCTTGGCTTGCTGCTGGCGGCGGTGCCTGCGGTTTTGCTGCCGGCAACGGCGGCGGATAATGCGGTGGTC
Source organism: Clostridia bacterium (assembly GCA_017387165.1). Lineage (GTDB taxonomy): Bacteria > Bacillota > Clostridia > Oscillospirales > Acutalibacteraceae > RGIG426. The sequence goes on along the minus strand of JAFOFS010000181.1, from coordinate 1,417 downwards.
GGGATCGACCCTGGCACCGAGCTTGCCGCGCCCGTCGGTACCAACCTGATAACCAACAACCCCGGCTTTGACAGCTCGTCGGTTTCCGGCTTTTGGAATACCGGCCTCACCTCTACCGGCGTTTCCGGCACCACCTTGAATAACAACGGTGTGATGAAGGTGACCAAGCGGTGGACGCTGGGAAGTGGCCCGAACACGCTGGCCACCAATTCCGATTCGATCGCGGTTACCGGCGGTACCACCTACCAATTCGGCATTTCGGTGTATACCGCGGATGCGGACGCCAAAGCGACCGCCTATTTGGTGCTGAAGCAAAATACCGGCACCACGACCTATTCGACGGCGGTGCAGGGCTCGACGGCCGACTGGACCAAGCTGTCCGGTATCGTGACCCTTGACCCGACCACGACCTCGGTGGAATTGCAGCTGTATTTCAAGCGTTTCGATGATGAGACAAACGGGGATACCTGGTACGCCGACGACGTGTATCTGTACAAGACCACCGAACGGCTGGTGACCGCGTCGGATGCCTCCGTCAACACCACCTTTGACGCCAACATCAACACTTGGGCGCTGCACCAGCAGCATGCCTCGAGTGACGTCGGTATCCCGACCGCCGCCTTCCGTTGGGAAAATCGCTTCGGTCGCACCGCTGCAGGCAGCCTGTATCTCGGTAAGGATTCCCCCAACTCACCCGTTCTCCTCGATTCGTCGGTGAAAATAGCGGTTGAAGCGGGTCAGTCCTACACGTGGGGGATGTGGTACACCTCCCACGACAGCAACACGACCGCGCGTTTGGATGTCGTGCTGTACGACGCTGCCGGTAATGAGACGGGGAAGCTGAACGGTCGTGAGTTTATGCTCTCCCGCGCCGATACGCTGCACGACTGGAAACTGGCGGCGACCACTGTCGCTATGCCTGCCGGCACAGCCTACGCCTCCTACCGCCTGTTTGTGGACAGCGGCCGAGCGCAGCTGTTCGTGGACGATATCTTTACCGAAAAGAGCGACAACAGCATTGTCTACGGCTCGGTGACCGCCGGTCAGTCCCTTTCGGTCAACCACCTGATGCCCGGCTACACCTACAGCGCCACTATCGGCGGTGCCCTTGCCTTTACCGATTTGAATGGCAAACCGCTGACCGGCCTGAACGTGTTGGCAGGTCAGAACTTCGCCGTGCCGTCCACGGCGGTTTCCATCGCCTTTGCGCCTGCCGCCTCCGGCCTGCTGACCTTTAAACAGGTGGCAACGCCGGTGCAGGAGGACAACGGCTGGACCTCGCAGGTGGCGTGGTACCCCGAAAACGAAGTGAACAGCGGCACCCCCAAGCTGACCTTCTTCCGCTTGGCGTTTACCACCACCAAACCGGTCGCTAAGGCGTATGCTCAGCTGGCCGCCCCCAATAACGCCAAAGGCT
>JAFOFS010000180.1 GCA_017387165.1 Clostridia bacterium | reverse complement strand
GATTTTCATAATTAGTAAATAAACATCTCCTTTTCTTCCCGGAAACAGTTTGGTTTTACCGAGTGCTTTCATTATACTGCTTCATTATGCACAAATCAAGATGTTTGGAGTTTTTTGCAAATAGACAAAGCCGAGTGAGTGCAAGACCCATTCGGCCTTTATGAGAGTCCGCGCCTACTTTCCTATATCTTTCTCCTTTTACGATACATTTGACGGGCGGCAGGTTGCCGCCCCTACATTGTAAATGTTAGTGCGTGCTTGTAGGGGCGGCTATCAGCCGCCCGCAACGGGCGACCAAAGGTCGCCCCTACGGATTCTAACCAATCCTTTTCGTAGGGGCGAACTGTGTTCGCCCGCCTTACAATCATTTTACGAATTACGCTGTTAGTAGCTGTGTTTTGAGGAGATTTATACCGAACAGATTTACATTTTTTATTGGCTGTGTTATAATGAAAAAAATGTGTGGGCGGCGGTCGCAGAAAGCGAAAACGCAAAACGGAAAATGGTTGACAGAGGAGATACGCGGATGAACGGCAAAGAAAAAAGGGTTTCCTTTATCCCGAAAACGGCGCTTTGGATCGCAGGAATTGCGGCGGTGCTCGTATTGGCGGTAGGGTTGCTGTGGCACGGAAACGCCAACAGCATGCAAGCGATTCCCGCCCTGGTTGCTGACGTCTATTTTGACGGCGATTACCGCGTGGATGGCGGCGAATGGCAGAAGATCACGGCCGGGGGACACATTCCCTCCACGCAGGGCGACGTGACGCTGCGCGGCAATTTCCATATGCTGGCGCCGGGCGGCGAGTGCGTGGGCATTTACAGCGGCGACATTCCGATCGCGTTGTATACGGATCACCTGAGCCTGACCTTTTACGAGGGCGAAAACGAGCCGTTTGTCATCGACGTGGAAAATCCGTTGTACGGCGACTCCGCCTGCCACGTGGGTTGGACGGCGTATCGGCTGAGCGGCGGAAGCGAAGAGCCGATCGAGATCCGCATTCACAATCCCCATCGCTTCGGCAACGAAACCGCTATCGACGAGATGCTGGCGAACACGGCGCTGTGGACGGATATTGCGTTTGAAAAAGAGGTTTTGGAAAGCGGCAACAACCAGAGAAATTTCGGTCTGTTGTTTTCGATCATCGGGCTTGTCGTGCTGGGGACGGCGCTGTTTTCGACGTTGATCCATATCAAAAATGCCCGGAGCATTTGGTTGTTCGGCACCACCATTTTGTTTGCCGGCGCCTACCTGTCCTACAGCGCGGCCGGCGTGTCGTTCTGGAACGAATCGGTGGTATCCAACACGACGATTCTGGGCTGCTCGATGATGTTGTATATGCTTTTCCTGTCGCTTGCGATCGTGCATTTCCTGAAAAGTACGAAACCGGTCGGCACCGTCGCGGCGGTGCTGCTGGGGGTGGCGGATGCCGTCATTTTGGCGCTGCCGATTTTTACGGACGTGCTGTTTTACGACACCTGGCTGTACTGGGTCATCGCGCAGTTGCCGGCAAACCTCGTGCTGCTCGGTTGCTTGCTGCGGGAATTTATGGTGACCAAGGGCAAAACGCGCTGGGTTTACCTGGGCTCGATTTTGCCGCTGCTGTCGTTTGCGCTGGACGCGCTGATGACCCACCTCGGCGTGTGGAAGGGTGGTCGTGCTTCCGTCTACGTCTTTGCGATTTTCTTTATCGCGGCGATGGTGGCGATGCTCAAGATCATCCCCAACAGCATCAACACGCTGGCAAAAGCCAAGGAGCTGGAGACCGAGCGACTTGTCCTAAACGCGCAGCTTACCGAAAGCAGAATGTCCACCATGATGAGCCAAATCCGTCCGCATTTTATCTACAACACCCTCGGCAGCATCGAGCAGCTTTGCAACATCGATCCGCCGAAAGCGGGCGAGCTGGTCCATAATTTTGCGAAATACTTACGCGGTAATTTCGGCGAGCTGGATAACCCGAAGCCGATCCTGATGTCGCAGGAAATGGAGCACGTGCGCCATTATATCAGCATCGAAAACGTGCGGTTTCCGGATATGACCTTCTCCTTCGAAATGAATTCGGACGATTTTCATATTCCGGCGCTGACCATCCAGCCGATCGTCGAAAATGCGATCAAGCACGGACTGATGAAATTGCAAACCGGCGGCACCATCCGCGTCACGTCCTACGAAACCGATACCCAATACTGCGTGATGGTGGAGGACGACGGCGTCGGCTTTGACACGGACGTGTTGCTGGACGAGCGAAAACACGTCGGCATCCGCAACATTCGCGGAAGATTGAAGGCGATGGTAAACGGAACGCTGGAAATCGAAAGTACGCCGGGCGTCGGCACCAAGGTCTTGATCACCATCCCGAAGGAGGCGGAACAATGATTGCAATAGCGGTTGACGACGAGCCCTTGATGCTGGGCGCGCTTACCAAGGCGATCACCGCATCGGATGATATTGCGTCGGTCGCGGATTTTACCTCTTGCGAGGCGGCGCTTGCTTATGTGAAAAGCCGGTCGGTAGACGTGGCGTTTTTGGATATCAATATGCGCGGAATGGGCGGACTTGCCTTGGCGGAGAAGATCCTCGGGCTTTGCCCGGACTGTAAGATCGTGTTCTGTACGGGGTATGAGGAATACGCGATTCCGGCGTTTAAGCTGCATGCCTCCGGCTATCTGATGAAGCCGGTATCGGCGGCAGACGTGCAGGCGGAAATCGACAACATCAAAGGCGCCGGCCAAAGCCGGAAGCTGCTCACCGTGAAATGCTTCGGGCCTTTCGAGGCGTTCGCCAAGGGCGAAAAGCTCACCTTTAAGCGGACGAAAACCAAAGAGCTGCTTGCCTTTTTGGTGGATCGGAACGGAGCGGGCGTGACGGTTGCGGAAATCGGGGTGGCGCTCTGGGAAAACGACGAAGATCAAAAGAACCACAACTACATCCACCAGCTGTTTCGTGATTTGCGCCAATCGCTGGAGGCGGTGGGAGCAGAGGAAATTTTTGAGCGAAACAATTATTTTTACTCCCTCAACCCCGAAAAAATCGATTGCGACTACTACACCTACCTGAAGACCGGAAAGCCCGAATTCCACGGAGAGTATATGTCCCGTTACAGTTGGGCGGAGGAAACCTGCGGTCTGCTGTGGGAAAAAAGAGCCAAATAAAACCCGTGAAAAAAGCCGTCACTGAGGCACACTCCGTAAGGAAGTGTGCCTCAGTTATATTCGCCTTGCGGCGAGTGATATTGCTTCGCAGTGATAGGATGCTTCGCATCGTGATATTGTCCTTCGGACAGTTTTGGAGGCGAATATAATATCACTGAAACTAAAAGTTTCAATATCACTTTGCCGTTAGGCAAAATATCACTGTGAGACCTGTCTCACAATATCACTTGTTGTTCTTATCTTTGAGATAGATTAATATTAATATTTTCGTTATGCACCTTTGAAAGTGCGTAACCCACTATGACACTTTCAATTTGGAAGTGTCATTTTTTTATAAAAAGAAAGTAGGGAGAACACTTCTTTACGAAGTGTCTCCCTACGACGGCTTTTTTCTTATTTGTAAGAGGTTTGTCATACCCGAACTGCTATATTATGTATAATTAATATAAAAAGGAGACGAAATTATGATTAAAAACAGAACCGCGCAGTTGATCTATCAGACCGTTTACGTGGTACTCGGTCTTGTCGGAACCATTGCCTCCCTCGGCATCTTCGACAACATCAGCATGATCCGCTGGGACTTCTACGTCCACTTCACCAACATCAGCAACTTCCTGTGCATCGGCGTTATGCTGGCGGGACTGATTCAGACGGCCAAGAAAAAAGAAGACAGCTTTGTCACCGCTGCGCCGCTGCTGAAGTTTATCGGCGTGCTCGGCATTTTGCTCACCTTCCTGGTGTTCAACATTATGCTCGCCGGCGCGGAGGGTCGCGACCCTCAGCTCAACTGGCGCATCGGCAGCCTGTGCTTCCACGTCGTGCTCCCGATTCTGTACATTGCGGACTGGTTCCTGTTCTACGAGCGTAAGCAGACGAAGTGGTACTATCCGGTCGCGTCCATCGCGTTCCCCTTGGCGTACGTGATGTTCTTGCTGATTCAGGCGATCATTTTGAAGTTCGATTCCTCCATTTTGATCCCCACCTCGACCACTCCGCTGATCTACCCCTACTTCTTTGTGAATCTGGATACGCAGGGCGTGGACGGGGTGCTGATGTGGATCGGTATTCTGGCCGTGGGCTTTGTGGCGGTC
>JAFOFS010000179.1 GCA_017387165.1 Clostridia bacterium | reverse complement strand
TTTGACAGTTACTACGATTCGTATCGCGGCGTGATCGTGTATGTCCGCGTGAAATCCGGCACCATCCGCCCGGGCGATGCCATCCGTATGATGGCGACCGGCGCGCAGTTTGAGGTGGTGGAATGCGGGATTATGCAACCGGGGAAACTGGTCCCCACCGCCTGCCTCGAAGCGGGAGAAGTCGGGTATATCACCGCGTCCATCAAATCGGTGGTGGATGCGCGGGTCGGGGACACGGTCACCCATCGCGACCGCCCGACCGAAAAACCCCTCCCCGGCTACCACAAAGCGACCCCGATGGTGTTCTGCGGCGTGTTCCCCGCCGACGGCGCACGGTACAACGACCTGCGCGAAGCGCTCGCCCGTCTGCAATTAAACGACGCGTCCCTCTCGTTTGAGCCGGAAACGTCGGTGGCGCTCGGCTTCGGCTTCCGTTGCGGCTTCCTCGGCTTGCTGCATATGGAGATCATTCAGGAACGCCTGGAACGCGAGTACAACCTCGACCTCATCACCACCGCCCCGAGCGTGGAATACCACATCACCTTGGCGGACGGCACCATGCTGCAGGTGGACAACCCCACCAACTACCCCGATCCGGGACAAATCCGCTTGGCGGAAGAACCGATCGCGGAGGCGCATATTCTGGCGCCGACCGAGTTCGTCGGCAACATTATGGAGCTGTGCCAGCAGCGACGCGGCGTGTTCAAGGATATGAAGTATCTGGACCCCACCCGTGTCGATATTCATTACGAGCTGCCGCTCAACGAGATCATCTACGATTTCTTTGACGCGCTGAAATCCCGTACCCGCGGCTACGCGAGCTTCGACTACGAGCTGAAAGGGTACGTCCCGTCCAAGCTGGTCAAGCTGGACATTCTGTTAAACGGCGACACCGTGGACGCCCTTTCCTTTATCGTGTTTGAGGAAAGCGCCTACACCCGCGCCCGTAAAATGTGTGAGCGGCTGAAGGAGCACATTCCGCGTCAGCTGTTCGAAGTGCCGATTCAGGCCGCCATCGGCGGCAAGATCATCGCCCGTGAAACGGTCAAAGCGATGCGCAAGGACGTGCTCGCCAAGTGCTACGGCGGTGATATTACCCGTAAAAAGAAATTGCTCGAAAAGCAGAAGGAAGGCAAAAAGCGTATGCGTCAGCTCGGCAGCGTCGAGGTGCCGCAGGAGGCGTTTATGGCCGTTCTTAAGCTGGACGACGAATAATAAGAAGGTAGATTTTATGCAATCGTTGCGTTATCTGTATCGCATTGGACGCGGTCCGTCCTCCTCCCACACGATGGGTCCTCTTGCTGCAGCCAAGCGGTTTTTAGCGGAATTTCCTTCCGCCGACCGCTATGCGGTCACGCTGTACGGCTCCCTTGCCAAAACCGGCAAAGGACATATGACCGATGCCGTTTTGCGCGAAGCGTTTGACGGCAAGGTCTGCGAGATCGCGTTTGATTACACCACCCCGACCGACGTGCATCCCAACACGATGGATATCACCGCGTTTATCGGGGATACCGCCGAGACCCGTCGGTATTACAGCATCGGCGGCGGCGAAGTGATCGCAGACGGCGAACAGACCGCCGAGCACGACGAGGTGTATCCGCTTAATTCGTTTACCGCCATTTCGGAGTATTGCCGCGCCCGTGAGATGCGGATCTGGCAGTACGTCGAGGAATGCGAGGGTCCCGAGATCTGGGAATACCTCGCGGAGGTATGGCAGGTGATGCAAACCGCCATCAAGCAGGGCTTGGAGGCGGAGGGCGTGCTGCACGGCGGCATCGGCACGCAGCGCAAGGCGCGGTATCTGTACCGTCAAAAGCACATCGACGAGAGCGAGGAAACCAAAACCAACCGCCTCATCTGCGCGTACGCCTACGCGGTCAGCGAACAGAACGCCTCCGGCGGCGAGATCGTCACCGCGCCCACCTGCGGCGCGTGCGGCGTGTTGCCGGCAACCCTCAAATTCCTGCAACCGAAGCGGAATTTCACCGAGGAACAGATTCTCCACGCGCTGGCGACCGGCGGTGTGATCGGTAATCTGATCAAGAAAAACGCCTCCATCAGCGGCGCGGAGTGCGGCTGTCAGGCGGAAATCGGTACCGCCTGTTCCATGGCGGCGGCCGCCGCCGCGGAGCTGTACGAGCTGGATCTCGACCAGATCGAATACGCCGCTGAAATGTCCATCGAGCATCACCTCGGTCTGACCTGCGACCCGATCCTCGGTCTGGTGCAGATTCCCTGCATCGAACGCAACGCCATCGCGGCGATGCGGGCGCTGAACGCGACCAATCTGGCGGATTTTCTGGCGGATTCGCGCAAGATCACCTTTGATATGATCGTGGAAACGATGTACGAAACCGGCAAGGACCTGAAGGTCATCTATCGCGAAACCGCCGAGGGTGGTCTCGCCAAGAATTTCAAGACGGAATAACCGCCAAATCCGCACAAAACCCTTGCCTCCCTCGTGAGGGAGGTGTCGGCGTAGCCGACGGAGGGAGTGTTAAAGGTCAAACTCCCCCAGTCTCGCAT
>JAFOFS010000178.1 GCA_017387165.1 Clostridia bacterium | reverse complement strand
GATCAACATCGCGACCTACATCGGCGCGACCATCGCTCCCAATCGCATCCTCGGCTCGATCTGCACCACCCTTGGAACGGTGTTGCCCTCCTTTATCGTCATTTTGATCGTGGCGCAGGTCTACGAGAAATTCAAGAAAAGCCGCCTTGTTTCCGGCGCTATGAACGGTCTGCGTCCGGCGGTAGTCGGTCTGATCGCCTCGGCGGTATGGACCATGGCCGGCGACGTTCTGTTTGCGACCGGCTTCAATCTGGCGACCATCACCTCCTACTGGTTTATCGTGTCGATCATCATTTTCGTTCCCTGTGTGATCTTGGTGTTTAAAAAGGCACATCCGATCCTGGTGGTCGGCATCTCCGCTGCGGCCGGTATTGCTGCCGGCTTGCTGGAGCCTCTGATTATGAAATAAGCAAAGCGCCGTGAAGAATTTCACGGCGCTTTCCCTTTTTCCGCCGAGCAAAAAAAGAATTGAATTGCGCGGAAAAATATGCTATAATGAGCGTATATATGAGAAAGGAGGCATCGGTATGGGTGCCGGCAAAAAGAAAAAATGGCTGAAATTCCGCCACCGTGTCGTGCGGGTTGTGCTCGGTCCGCCGGTGCATCTGTATTGCCGTCTGGCGTACGGCATTCGCATCACGAAATTCCGTGAGCAGGAGAAGCGTCCGTATCTCATACTGATGAACCACCAGACGGCGTTTGACCAGTTTTTTGTCGGTTTGGCGTTTCGCGGTCCGGTGTATTACGTCGCGTCCGAGGACCTCTTTTCCAAGGGTTGGGTCTCCTCGCTGATCCGCTGGCTGGTGGAGCCGATCCCGATCAAAAAGCAGTCGGGCGACGTCGGCGCTGTGATGAACTGCCTGCGCGTGGCGCGTGAGGGCGGCACCATCGCGATGGCGCCCGAGGGCAACCGCACCTACAGCGGCAAGACCGAATACATCAATCCCGCCGTCGCGCCGCTGGCGCGAAAGTTGGGCTTGCCCATCGTGCTGTACCGCATCGAGGGTGGCTACGGGGTGCATCCGCGCTGGAGCGATGCGGTGCGCCGCGGCAAGATGCGGGGCTACGTGTCCCGCGTGCTGTCCCCCGAGGAGGTGGCGGCACTCACCAACGAGCAGCTGTGCGCGGTGATCGAAAAAGAGCTGTACGTGGACGATACCGTCGCAGGCGGCGTCTACCGTCACAAGCGATCGGCGGAGTATATGGAACGGGCGTTTTACGTCTGTCCGCATTGCGGCCTGACCGAATTTTATTCCAAAGGCGACACCGTCACCTGCCGTCGCTGCGGCGCGGCGGTGCGTTATCTGCCGGATCTGCGGCTGGAGGGCATCGACCGTCCGTGGCCGTTTGACACCACCACCGCGTGGTACGAATACCAATCGCAATTTGTCAATCGGATGGACACGCGGGAGCACACCGAGGTGCCGTTGTTCACCGATACCGCCGATTTCATCGAGGTCATCGTCTACCACAACAAGAAGCTGTTGCAGAAAAATGCCGCCGTATCGTTGTATGGCGACCGGCTGACGGTGGGCGATCGGGTGTTCCGTTTTGCCGATATTTCGGCGGTGGCGGCGGTCGGTCGCAACAAGGTCAACCTGTATGTGGAAAAGCAGGTGTTCCAGTTAAAGGGCAATCCTCGTTTCAACGGGCTCAAATACGTCCATCTGTATTATCGCGACAAGAACGTGCAGAAAGGGGAATTCGATGCCGAATTTTTGGGACTCTAACGTTTGGGGTCTGGTCAGTCTGTTTGCGGTGCTGCTGCTCAGTCTGATCCTCGCCAACATCCTCAAGCGCCGTATCAAGTTTATGAAACATTCGCTCATTCCCACCTCGGTTTTGGGCGGTATTCTGCTGTTGCTGATCGCCGGCATTTACGACCTCGTCACCGGGGACGTGATGTTTGAAACCAGCTTCTTCGGCGGCAACGGCTACAGCGTGATGGAGATGATCACCTACCACGCGCTGGGGCTTGGCTTTATCGCCTCCTCGCTGAAAGCGAGCGGCGGCAAGCTCGGTCGTCAGCGTACCGTTGAGATCTTCAACACCGGTGTGACCACCGTTTCCACCTACCTGTTGCAGGCGGTGGTCGGTTTCGGTATCACGATGCTGCTGGCGTTGGTCGTGGCGGATTTCTTCCCGGCGGCAGGCGTGCTGCTGCCCTTCGGCTACGGCCAGGGCACCGGTCAGGCACTCAACTACGGTATGATCTATCAAAACGAATTCAATTTTGAAAATGGCAAGACCTTCGGCCTGACCATTGCAGCGTTCGGCTTCCTGAGTGCCAGCATCGGCGGCGTGTTCCACCTGAACCTGCTGAAAAAGCAGAAGAAGATCCTGTTTGTCCCCGAGGATCAACGCCCGGCGCTGACCGAAAAAATCGAGCGGAAAAACGAAATTCCGATGCAGGGCAGCATGGATAAGCTGACGGTGCAGGTGGCGTTCGTCGCCGGCGCGTATATGCTGGCGTATCTGCTGATGTTCCTCCTCGGTCAGCTGATTCCCGGTATGAAATCGGTCATCTACGGTTTCAACTTCCTGTTGGGTGTGTTGGGGGCAACACTGGTCAAGTGGATCCACAACTCGTTGTATCGCAAGAAGATCATCCGCCACAAGTACATCAACGATTTTCTGATGACCCGCGTCAGCAACGTTTGCTTCGACGTGATGGTGGTGGCCGGCATTGCCGCCATTCGCCTCGGTGACCTCGGTCGTTACTGGTGGATTCTGCTTGTCCTCGGTGTGGTCGGTCTGTTGATCACCTACGCCTACAACCGTCTGGTCGCCAAGAAGCTGTTCCCTGCCTATGCGGAGGAGCAATTCCTGATGATGTACGGTATGCTGACCGGCACCGCCTCGACCGGTGTGATCTTGCTCCGTGAGATCGACGGCGAATTCAGAACCCCTGCCGCCGACAACATGGTGTATCAGAATTTCCCTGCCATCGTTTTCGGTTTCCCGATGATGCTGCTGGCGACGCTGGCGCCGCAAAAGCCGATGCTTGCGTTCATTCTTCTGTCGCTTTTCTTTATCGCGATGAACGTTTTGTTGTTCCGTTCGTTTATCTTCAAAAAGCGGAAATAAAATAAAAAAGTCCGTTGTGAGAAATCTCACAACGGACTTACTTTTTGCGGTTATTTTACGAATTTCTGCTCGGCTACCAGCTCGCCCACCTCGTACACGCAGGCGTTGTACAGCGCTTTGCCCATTTCGATCATCGCGGGATCCTGCGGCTTGCCGTACAAACTCGCGAAGGTGTTCGCTACCGCCGTCGGGACGTCATCCTGCTGCAGGCAGAGGTAATAGAAGGTCAAACCGCCGTTTTGCTGCAGTTCCTCGTAGATGTGCGGCGCGTCGGTGCGAAGCGAATTGTAAAATTCGTTCTGCGCCGTCTGCGCGGACACCTCGGTCGGCAGCAAGCGTGCCAGCTGGGACTCCACCGTAAACAACAGCAGCAGCCAGCGCTGGGCGATCAATTTCTTATCGTCGATGGGAGTCGAGATCTCGATGGTGGACGCCGAACGCACCAACCACGCGCCGAGCGCACGCGCACGCGCCAGATTGCCGTTCGCCTCCTCGCGGCGCAGCTCCTCCACTTCGTTGTGATCGTCTTTTTGGGGGGCTTCCTGCCCGACGATCTTCATATCGCTGTCTTCCACAAACATAACCGAATAACTCCTTTATTCTGCTTCCAGCGCCTGCTTGAGCGCCTGCGCCAGCTGGTCGGGACAAGAGGTGGACTTGAAACCGCAGCGGATCCCCTCCAGACGGCGGATCGCCTCCTCGGCGGTCATTCCCTCGACCAACGCGCTGACGCCCTTGGAATTGCCGCTGCAGCCGCCGTCAAAACGGACGTCGCGGACGATGCCGTCGGTCAGATCAAAGGTGATCTGACGGGCGCAGGTGCCACGGGTCTGATAACGCACGTTCACGGAAAAACCGCCTCCTTTCCCAATATATCAAGTTTAGTATACACGCTCACCGCCCGAAAATCAAGAGGTGACGCGGTGTTTTTTCAAAGGAGTTGTACCTTTTTTGCCAAAAGCGGCGAGAAAACCTCACGAAAGATCTCGTGATATTCCGCAAAATCGACCTCGCCCCCACGGGTCAGGATAAACATCTCCACCCCGAACAGGTTGACCCGATACGGCATCACGCTCATCCCGTTCCGCTGATAAAACCGCAGGCGGCGTTCCCGCTCCTCGCGGTTATCGCAGGGCAGGGTCGGATCTTCGATCTCCAGCAGCAGCCGCTTATCGGGATACCGCTCCTGCAGAAGCGCCAAAACGGCGGTGCCGATGCCGTTGCCGCGGCACGCCGGCTCGATCGCGAAATAATCCAGCAGCACGATATCCTTATACAGAATGGTGATGACCAAGCCGCAGAAGCCGTCTTGTTCTACCGCCAGCAATTCCATTTGTCCGCTGCGGCTCTTTTCCCAGATCACCGCAAACGGTTTTCGCTCGTTGCGGGGAAAGGCGGTGCGATACAGCCGCTTGATTTTGGACAGCGTCGCCCCGTCCGGATTACTGATCAATTGCATATGTCACACTCCAAACAAGTCGGAGGACAGATACCGTTCACCCGTATCGGTGAGCAGCGCCACCACCGTCTTACCCTCATTCTCGGGGCGATTGGCGACCTGCAACGCCGCCCACAGCGCCGCGCCCGAGGAAATGCCGGCCAGTATGCCCTCGGTCTGACCGAGCTGCCGCGCCGTCGCAAAAGCGTCCTCGGCGGTGACGGTCACCACCTCATCGTAAACAGTGGTATCCAGCACCTCGGGAATGAAACCGGCGCCGATGCCCTGCAGCTTATGCGGTCCGCCCTTGCCGCCCGACAGAACGGGGGAATCGGACGGCTCTGCCGCCACGATGCGGACGGCAGGATTTTGCTCTTTCAGATAACGGCCGACACCGGTCACCGTACCGCCGGTGCCGACACCTGCCACGAAGATATCCACTTTCCCCTCGGTATCCGCCCAAATTTCGGGGCCGGTGGTTTCGTAATGCGCCTGCGGATTGGCAGGGTTTTCAAACTGACCCGCCACGAACGCGCCGTCAATGGACGCGGCCAGCTCGTTTGCCTCGTCGATGGCGCCCTTCATACCGAGCATGCCGTCGGTCAGCACCACCTCGGCACCGTACGCCTGCATCAGTTGTCGGCGCTCCGCCGACATGGTGGACGGCATCACGATGATGGCGCGGTAGCCTTTCGCGGCTGCCAGGCAGGCCAAACCGATGCCGGTGTTGCCGGAGGTCGGTTCGATGATGACCGAACCGGCGCGGAGCTTTCCCTCCGCCTCCGCCTGCTCAATCATTTTTTTGGCAATGCGATCCTTGGCCGAGCCCGCCGGATTGGCGCTTTCCAGCTTCACCAACACGCGGGCAGGCACCGACACCGCCAAGCGGTTCAGCTCGACCAGCGGCGTACCGCCGACCAGCTCCGCTACCGAACGATAGATCATATCGGTTCCTCCTGTTCGAGAATATCCGCCAGCGTCACGCTGCGAAGATACTCGTGAATCACGTTGTCCAACCCCTGCCAGACCGGCAGCGTACGGCAGCCGGCGGCACGCTCACAGGTACCGCCCTCCACGCAGGCGATGGGCGCCAGACTGCCCTCGGTGACCGACAAAATGTCGTCCAGGGTGTATTGTTCAACCGGGCGATTTAAGCGATAACCGCCGCCCTTGCCGCGCAGGGCATCCAGATAGCCGCCCTTGCTGAGCGCCCCGACGATGGATTCCAGATACTTTTCGGAAATATCCTTACGGGAAGCAATGTCTGCCAGCGGAATGTAGGCGCCGTTGTTATGCTCGGCCAAATCGGTCATCACGCGGAGCGCATACCGTCCGCGGGTGGAGATCATCATCAGTATTCCCCCTTTTGCTTTCCTTTATTATAGCACAGCCAATTCCATCCCGCAATGCTTTTCTCCTTTATTCTTATGCGAATTTCAAAAGAAAAAGCCGTCTGTAAGACGGCTTTTTGACCATTTACTTGCAGTTTTTCGCGTTGGTGCTCTTGGTCGAGGACTTGTTCGAGGACTTGTTCGCGGTGGAGTTGCTGTTCTGATTCTTGCTCTGATTCTTATTCGAATTGCTGTTCTTCGCCATGATAACCCCTCCTTCAACGTATTGCGTCGTTTCCGACAAGGATAGTGTAACCACGGCGAACGGGTTTATTCGTCAAATTTCGGTGGGTGCGTATTTGATCAGTCCGGCGGTAAATTCCCGACCGCATGCAAACGGCGTGGGCAGTGCCAGCGCATAGGCGTCGGCCGCCGCCGTTTCGATTTCCCAGATCCGACGGGCGTTTTCGGGCAGGCTTTCCGCCTGCGAGGCGCGGGTGAGCAGCGGCAGCTTGCCGGCCTCCCGCGCGGTGCGGACGACGTCCAATCCCTTTTCGGTAACCCCCAGCACGCGGATATACGGCGGCAAGCCGGCCGCATCCTCCGCCGTGATGCCGAGAAACGCGTTCCACAGCAGCCGCTGCACGCGCGTCTGCGGATACCGCTTGGTCTTGATGCGATCAAGGAGATCGTCGTACGAGGTTGCCTGACGCGCCGCCTCGTACAAGCGGTTCTCCAGACCCTCCGACACGGCAGGCAGCGCCGCCATCTGCTCGGCGGTCATCTGTCGCAGGCGGTAGAGCAGCGCTCGTTCGGCGCGGCGCTCGTCGGCAGGGCACAGTCCCTTCTCCCCTGCCTCGGACAAGATCGGGCGGCAGGCGGCAGGCATAAACCGACCGGCCTCGCTCACGCGACCGGCCGCCAGCATTTTGCGGATGAGCGAGGCGGAGGCGTAGCCGTCCAGCGGAATCTGATCGTCGTGCCCGACCCCCACCCGACCGACCGTAAACGGGGTCAGCGAGGTCATGGCGCGAATGTATTCGATTCCCAGCGTGTTGTTGGGGGAATCCAGCAGCGAGGCGATCCCCTCTCCGCCGATCTCCGCCAACGCCAGTCGGGTCGCTTCGGGGTAGGAGATGCCGCCCGACAGGCGATACCGCAACAAATCGCCGTACCGCTCACCGTTCATCAGCGAAGCCGCCTTGGTCAGCTTGTCGGTATCGCCGCATTCGCTGCCGAACGCCATCTACTCGACGCAGCCGAGCGCCTCCAGCAGCGACACACAGCCGCGGGCAAAACCCTCCGCCGAGGACAGCGCCCACGGGGTCGGCAGCTCGACTACCACGTCCGCTCCGCCGGCCAGCGCCATTTTGACCCGCTCCGCTTTCGGCAGAACCGCCGGTGCGCCGCGCTGCACGAAATGACCGCTCATCACCGCCACCACGTGGGTGGCGGCGCCGCCGTCGGGCGCTTTGGCCCGTTCGATGAGGTGGGCGTGTCCGCTGTGGAACGGATTGTATTCCGCTGCGATTCCGATTACTTTCATTTCCGTTTGCCGCCTTTCGAAAAGACTTGCATTTGCGATCTGTTCGCATTATAATATCAGTATACTGTTTTTTACAACAAATTGCAAGGGAGATTATAAGCAATGAAGATTTTGGTTATCAACGCAGGCAGCTCCTCGATGAAATATCAGCTGATGGATATGGAGAGCGAGTCGGTTCTCGCCAAGGGCAACTGCGAGCGTATCGCAGACGGCGGTCACCTGGAGCACAAGGCCAACGGTCAGGTGTTCGAAAAGGACATTCCGATGCCGGACCACACCGTGGCGTTTGAGGTGATCAAGGAGGCGCTGACCACCGGCGAGGGCAAGGTGATCGACGATCTGTCCGAGATCGCCGCGATCGGCCACCGCGTGGTGCAGGGCGGCAGCTCTTTCTCTGCCTCCTGCCTCATCACCGACGAGGTGGTGGAGAAGGTCACCCAGTACATTCCGCTTGCCCCCATCCACAATCCGGCCGGCTTACGCGGTATTGAAGCGGCAACCGCCGCCTTCGGCAAAGAAATTCCGCAGGTCGCGGTGTTTGACACCGCCTTCCACCAGACCATGCCCGAAAAGGCGTATATGTACGGTCTGCCGTACGAGTACTATGAGAAGTACGGTCTGCGCCGCTACGGCTTCCACGGCACCTCCCACCGTTTCGTTTCCAAGCGTTGCTTCGAGCTGCTCGGCAAGCCGGACGGCAAGGGCACCCGTATCATCACCTGCCACATCGGCTCGGGTGCGTCCATCGCCGCCATCAAGGACGGCGAGGTGGTGGATACCTCGATGGGTATGACCCCGCTGGACGGCTTCGTGATGTCCACCCGTTGCGGCGCAGTGGATCCGGCAGCGGTCACCTTCCTGATGGAAAAGGAGGGCTTCACCCCTGCGCAGATGGACAACGTGATGAACAAGAAATCGGGTATGTCCGGTCTGTCCGGTCTGGCTCCCGATGACCGCGACGTCATCGCCGCCATCGAAAAGGGGGATGCCCGCGCCAAGATGGCGTGGGACGTCCGCTCCTATCAGATCGCCAAGACCATCGGCGGCTATCTGATGGCGCTGGGCGGCGCGGACGCCATCGTGCTGACCGCCGGCTCGGGCGAAAACCAGTATCAGCTCCGCAAGGACATCGGCGACTACCTCGCGTGGCTGGGCGTCACCATCGACGACGAGGCGGCGCACGTTCGCCGTCAGGAGATCGAAATCAGCGGTAAGGATTCCGCCATCCGCGTGTTCGTCATCCCGACCGACGAGGAATTGGTCATCGCACGCGACACCGCCGAGATCGTGCAAAATCTGTAAGGCGTATCCCTTTCGGGCAGGTTGGATAAAACCAACCTGCCTTTTTCTATATCCTGCACAAAAACGCCTAAAATACCGCAAATTAAAACCACAAGAAACATAAAGAAAGTCCTTGCGTTTTTCTGACGGCTTATATATAATGAGAATGAAAAGACGGGTAAAATTGCCTCTCTTTTTGAACATTTCACCGAAAAGAAAGGGTGCAAACGTATGAAAAAGATCGGTTTGATCGATTATTGTCTGGATCAATACCATGCCAACAATTATCCCAACTGGATCAAAGAATATTCGGGCGGCGAGATGGAAGTCTGCTGCGCGTGGGCGATGACCGACCTGCCCGGTCGCCGTACGGCGGAGGAATGGAGCAAGGATACGGGAGTGCCGCTCTGCGCCACCGCAGAGGAGGTTATCGAAAAAAGCGATTGCCTCATCGTGATGTCCCCCGACAACCCCGAGTTCCACGAGGAGCTGTGCCGCCTGCCGTTTGCCAGCGGCAAGCTGACCTACGTGGACAAGACCTTTGCACCCGACCGTGCCACCGCCGTCCGCCTGATCGAGATGGCCAAGGCCGGCAACACCAAATTTTTCTCCTCCTCGGCGGTGCGGTTTTCGCTGGAATACGCCGACCTCAAGGGCGAGGAGATCGACACCATCAACAGCCGTGGTCCCGGTCACGATACCTATCTCATCCACCAGCTGGAGCCGGTCATCAGCCTGATGGGTCCGGACGTCAAAAAGATTATGTTTATCGGTACTGCCGACACCCCCTCGCTGGCGCTGCGCTTCGATGACGGTCGCGTCGCCACCATCACCCAGCTCGGCTGGGAATGCGATTTCAGCCTGGCGGTCAACTACAAGGGCGACCACGCGGTGGTCATCCAGGGGGCGACCGATTTCTACCCCCGTTTCCTCAAGGAAGTGGTCGGCTTCTTCAACGACGGCATTCCGCGCGTCAAGCCGGAGGAAACCTTGCAGATCATGACCATTCTGGACTACTCCAAGCAGGCGGCCAAGACCCCCGATACGTGGGTCGAGCTTCCCGACCTGATCTGCTGACCGATGAAGCACGACAACTACGAGGCACGGTTCGGACGGTACTTCAACTTTGAGAAGAACTTTTGGGATGCGCCGAGGCGGCTGGGATTTCTCGATCTGTATCAGATCGGCGAGCTATGCTGTGAGCCGGGCTATGAGGTCAAGACCCACCCCCAAACGGTGTATGAGATCACCTACGTCATCTCGGGCAGCGGCACCTCCACCATCGACGGCGAAGTCGTGCCGCTTCGCGCAGGGGACGTGCTGATCAACGCCCCGGGGCATCAGCACGCGCTGCAGGCAGACGAGCAGGATATCCTGCGGTACAACTTTATGGGTTTTTGCTTCAATGAGCAAGCGGATGAACGGTACCGCAGCCTAATCGAACAGTACCGTTTCCCCTGGCGATTGTCCGCAACCGGCGGCGAGATTCTGCTGCCGTTTATGCGGTGTATGGATGAGCTGTATTCCCAAGGCGAATACAGCCACGATCTGCTCCGCAACTATTGCGAACAGATCGTCATTCTGGCGGTGCGGCAATGGCTGAACGTCAAAACAGGCGATTCCTACAGTGCCGGACGCGCGTCGGCGGCAGCGTCGGTGTATCGGGTCATCCGCTACGTGGAGGATAACCTCTACCAGCTCGGCTCGATTCAGGATATCGCCAATCGCTTGGGATACAGCTACACCTACATCTCCCATCTGTTCCGCGAACGCACGGGTACCACCCTGCAGAACTATATCGCCTACAAGAAAATCGAAAATGCGGTGCAGCTGCTCCGCTACGGCGGTCTGTCCTCGACACAGATCGCGAGTATGCTCGGGTATGAGAGCGTACAGAGCTTCAGCAAGTCCTTTCGGCGCGTGATGGGGGTCACCCCCACCCACTACCTCGCCGGTATTCAGGAAACCCTGCGGGAGAGTCCCGCTGAACAAATACAACACACGGAGGAATAAACCTATGAAAGTTGCCATTATCGGTTGCGGCACCATTGCCAACAACGCGCACATCCCGTCTTATATGAACAATCCCGAGGCAGAGATCGTCTATTTCTGCGATATCCTGCCCGAACGCGCCGCAGCGGCGGTCGAAAAATACGGTTGCGGAAAAGCGGTCACCGATTACCACGAGGTGCTCGCCGATCCCGAGATCGTGGCGGTCAGCGTCTGCGTCCCGAACAATATGCACAAGATCATCGCCATCGACGCGATGAAGGCCGGCAAGCACGTCCTGTGCGAAAAACCGGCCGGTCGCACCTACGACGAGGTGTTGGAGATGCAGAAGGTGCAGCACGAAACCGGTATGACCCTCAACATCGGCGTGGTCAACCGCTTTAACGACAGCGTCAACCGCATCAAGGATTACATCGACTCCTGCAAGCTGGGCGAGGTGTACCAGGTGTACGTCAGCTTCCGTTCCCACCGTTCCATCCCCGGACTCGGCGGCGCCTTCACCACCAAGGAGATCGCCGGCGGCGGTGCGCTGATCGACTGGGGCGTTCACTTCCTCGATATCGTGATGTATTGCTGCGGCGATCCCAAGCCGCTGACCGTTACCGGCGAAGCGTTCTGCAAGTTGGGTAAGGATATGGAGGATTACACCTTTATCAATATGTGGGCCGGTCCCCCGAAGTACGACGGCGTGTACGACGTGGACGACTCGGTCACCGGTATGATCCGCACCGACGGTCCGGTCATCACCTTAAACGGTGCGTGGGCGCAGAACATCGGCGAGGGCGCGATGTACATCGACTTCCTTGGCACCAAGGCCGGCATCCGCCTGCAGTACGGCGGTCCGTTCACCGTCTACAGCGCAGAAAACGGCGCTCTGACCTCCACCACCCCGCAGTTTAATATGCGGGATATGTTCCAAAACGAGATCGACGCCTTCATCCGTTGCGTGCAGACCGGCGAAAAGCTCCCGTCCCACATCGACACCGCCATCATCACCGCCAAGATGATGCAGGCGATCTACGATTCGTCCGACGCCCACCGCGAAATCGTGTTGGATTGAGGATACCCGTATGAAACAGTTTTCCTTTGGCATTATGGCGGATTCCCTCCGCCTGCCGTTTGCGGAAAGCCTCGCCAAATGCCGTGAGCTGGGCGCCGACGGCGTACAGATCTACGCGGTCGAGGGCGAGATGGCTCCCGAAAACAACAACGCCGCCACCGTTGCGGAAAAGCGCCGTATGTTGGCGGACAACGGTTTGGTGGTCTCCGCGCTGTGCGGTGACCTCGGCGGTCACGGCTTCTGCCTCGCAGACGAAAATCCCGCCAAGATCGAGCGTTCCAAGCGGATCGTCGATCTGGCGCTGGAGATGGGCACCTCCATCATCACCACCCACATCGGCGTGGTGCCGGCCGACGTCACCTGCGACCGCTACAAAATTATGCAGGAGGCATGCAATCAGCTGGCGGAGTACGCCCACCAAAACGGAGCGTGGTTTGCGGTGGAAACCGGACCGGAGCCGGCCGAGCGGCTGCGCCGCTTCCTCGACAGTCTGGACAGCAAGGGAGTCGGTGTCAACCTCGACCCTGCCAATCTCGTGATGGTGACCGGCGACGATCCCGTGCGGGCGGTGGACACCCTTGCTCCCTATATCGTCCACACCCACGCCAAGGACGGCAAAATGCTCAAGCCCTCCGATCCGCAGGTCATTTACGACAGCTTTGCGGTCGGCGGAATTGAGGGGTTGTTTATCGACGATTACTTCGTGGAAATGCCGCTCGGACAGGGCAACGTCGATTTCCCGAACTACCTGGCCGCCCTGCAGAAGATCGGCTACCACGGCTTCCTCACCATCGAGCGTGAGGTGGGCGCCAATCCGGCCGCCGACATTTTGCTGGCAATGAATTTCCTGAAAAGCTTGGTATAACAAAAAAAAGACCGACTCGCGAGGCACCCTCCGTAAGGAAGGTGCCTCAACTAAGTTTGCCCTTGCGGGCAAGTGAAGTTATCTACGATAGTGAAGTTGTCCTGCGGACAGTGAAGTTTCGCCTACGGCGAAATGGGCAAACTTAACT
>JAFOFS010000016.1 GCA_017387165.1 Clostridia bacterium | reverse complement strand
GTTGTCGTAGAAATACAGACCCGGCACGGCGTAGTTGGATTTCGGCGCTTTCGGCTTTTCCTCAATGGACAGCACGTTCCAATCGGCGTCGTACTCCACCACACCGAAATCGGAGGGATTGGAAACGTGGTAGCCGAAGATGGTCGCCCCTTCGGTACGGGCGGCCGCCGCCTGCAGACGGGCGGAGAAGCTGTAGCCGTAGAAGATGTTGTCCCCCAGCACCAGACAGACCGAATCGTCCCCGATAAAGTCCTTGCCGAGGATGAACGCCTCCGCCAGCCCACGCGGCGCGGTCTGCACCACGTACTCAAACCGCATGCCCAGCTTTTCGCCGGTACCGAGCAGTTCACGGTACATCGGCAGGTCGCGAGGGGTGGAGATGACCAGCACCTCACGCACGCCGGCCAGCATCAGGGTGGAGAGCGGGTAGTAGATCATCGGCTTGTCGTAGATGGTGAGCATCTGCTTGGAGACCGCGAGGGTCGAGGGATACAGACGCGTGCCGGCACCGCCGGCGAGGATGATACCTTTCATAATGTGCACCTTCCTTTATCGTTTTTGACGGTCGGCCCGTGCCAACTGCTTGGACAGACCCAGCCGTCGCCTGGTGATGGCCAACGGATAATACAACCGTTCCAGCCAATTGTTGCTGTAATACAAGCGGCAATCCTTTCGATAGGAACGGAAACGGCGCAGCGCCGATTCCCGTGTGCCGCGATCGCTGCCCGAAAAACGCTGCGTAAGCTCCACGTCCAGCAGCCCGATCGTCTCGCCGCGGGCACGCATATCCCGCAGAAAGGCGTGATCGATGAAATCCAGAAAATACCGCTCGTCGTAGCGATAATCGTCGAAGACCGTCATCGCGATCGCCATACCCGAATTGATACCCGAGATCTCGTCTTGCGGAATCTTTTGCGGGTCGGAGGCGCGATGCACACCGAAGCGTGGCACGCGACAGGGAGAAAGCAAACCGGCCCGATCCCATACCGTCGGCAGGAAGATGCGGATCTCGGGATGAATGCACACCGCGTAGGTCAGCGCCCCGAAATAGGCTTTGCCGAGGGTGGTGTCGTCGTCCAGCAAAATGACGTAATCCGCCACTCCGCGCAGGCGGTCGATGCCGGCGTTGTACGCCTTGCTCAAACCGCTGTTTCCCGGCATCTTGAGGTATTGCCAGCCGACCTCGCGGCAGTAATCCTCGTTTCCGAAATCTTCTTCGCTGTTGTCCACCATAAGAACGTTGAGGTTACCGGCGCGGCGCAGGCTTTCACACGCCGCCGATTGCTCGCCGTTTTTCCGATAGATGACCAACAGGGCATAGACGGTTGTCGCCATGCCGCACCTCCTCTCTGTTTTACTTGTTTTTCAGTCGCCGGTTCACCGCTTTGGCGATGTTCCACCGATGCTTGATCATATTCGCCACCGAGCCGTGCTTTTCCACCGAGGTGACGGTGCCGCCGTGCCGCCGATAATCCGACAGCGGACGGGCGATCCGTCCGACGCCGCCGCGCTTTTCCGCCAGCAGACCGAGCCACTGATCGTGCATCGGCAGGTCAGCAGGAAACGGCAGCGCCAGCGCCAGCAATTCGCGGCGGAACGCCATGTGGCAGCCGACAAAGCCGTTTTTCAGCCAGTTGTTGGCATAACCGCTTTTGGTGCCGTGCGCCGCAAAGTAGGACGGCGCCGTTTCGTTCAATTCCCCGTCGGTCAGCCGCGCGTCGTGCAGCACCAGCACGGCGTCGGTCTGGCGGAATTTCCGCAGTACGCTTTCCACCTTATCGGGGTACCAGATATCGTCTTGGTCACAGAGGAACAAAACATCCCCCCGTGCCGCTTTCAGCGCTTCTTCAAAGTTGCGGATGACCCCTTCGTGCGGTCCGTCGATCAGACGGATACGGGGATCCTCCTTTGCCAGCGCCTCCACCGCTTCTCGCGTGCCGTCGGTCGAGCCGTCGTCCGAGATCACCAGCTCGTCGCCCTCTCGCAGCTGCGGCAGGATCGAGGCAATCTGTTCGCAAATATACGGCATACCGTTGTAGGCGGCCATCACCACCGACACGGAATCCTTTTTCAGACCGCTTGCCTCGCGGTTGCTCCATTTGGCGAAATAGGTTTCCATCGCCTGCAGGTGCAGCTTGCGGAGATGCGCGCTCTTGCTGCTGCCGCGTTCCCAGCCGTGGGTGACGCTGCGCTCCGGCAGGCAGACCAGCCGACCGTAAGCGGACAGGCGACGGGAGAGGTCAGCATCCTCGCAATAGAGGAAGAAATCCTCGTCAAAGCCGCCGATCGCGCAAAGCGCATCGGTACGCACCACCATAAAACAGCCGGTGCAAAACGAGATATCGGTCGGGCCGTCAAAGCGGCTGCCGTCCATCGTGTACTCGTTACGCCATTTGCGAAAAACTCCCCCGAAGCGAGCCAACGGACGGGCGTACATATACCGCCGCTTGGGCAACCGCCGCGGCACCTCCTGCACCGTGCCGTCCGCGCTTAAGATGAGCGGCGTGACCAGCACGGTATCCGGGTGGGTGTCCAGCCAGTCGCACAGCGGCGTCAACGCGTCGTAGGTAAAAATGACGTCGGGGTTCAGAATGAGGTGATAATCGGAGTCCAGAAGCGGCAACACGGCGTTGTGACCGCCGCCGAAGCCGCGGTTTTCGGCAAGCGACAGTACCGTCACCTGCGGAAACTTGCTTCGCACCAGGTCGGCGGTATTGTCCGAGGAGGCATTATCCACAACGTAAACGGTCAACTCCACGCCCTGCACCTCGCGGAACAGGGTCGAAAGCGCCGTTTCGATCACCTTGCTGCTGTTGTAGGAAACCAGTGATACCGAAACCTTTTTCATGCGGCAAACTCCTTTCAGATTTCGCGTCTATAAGTGCGCACACGCGCCCAATTTAACCGATATATATCGCTATTCTACCACATCTTCCCGTAAATGTCTACCACTGTTTGCGTTTTTGTTGTTTCTTTTTCGCAAAATACACAAAAAACAGGGGGTAAATTTTTTGAAAAATTTTGCAAAAAAGGGTAGATTTTTGAAAATACTTGGTGTATAATTAAGACACAATATGACAAAAGGAGGACTGTTTATGGGTCTTTTTGATCGTCTGTTTGGCCGTAAACCCCAAACTACCCCCGCACCCGTGAACGAACCGAAAGAAGAAGTACAAGAAACTGCCCCCGAGATGCCGGTTGAGGCGGTATCCGCCGCTCCCGTCGCGGAGGTGGCCGCCCCTGCTGCCGAAGCGGTTGCCGTTTCCGAGGACGGCATTTCGGAGGAGGCGCTGCAGCGTAAGCTGGACCGTTATTTTGCCCGCCTGCGCGAGATCTATCCCGACGGCGTGGTGACCCGACTCAACACGGGCCACAAGAAGCTGGCGGAGCGCGGCGCACAGCTGCGTCATCTGACCGGTGACGAGGGCGATCTCGACGCGTTCTTTGCCCGTGGCGGTTTCACCTATCAGCGTACCAAGGGCGGTCGTCCGTCGGCCGCTTCTGCGGACAACGCCGATGTGGTCGCCCGTGTCAAGGCCGCTTTTCCGCAGGGCGTCCCGACCGCGATGGCGCTGCGTGATACCGATCACCGCCTGTATCTCGACCTGCGTGCGATCGCTCGCCGCGAGGAAACGACGGTCGGTGCGTGGCTGACCGCCCACCAACTGATGAAATAAGGAAAAGGAGTGCATATAGCTATGGCAAACAAAGTCAATCTGACCATCGCCGGCGGCAATTACAGCCTGGTGTCCGACGAATCGGTCGCGTATATGAACGAACTCGGCGCCGAGCTGGACAGCCGTATGCGTGAGATGCTCAAGAGCCCTCGCGTGTCCACCACGATGGCGGCGATCCTCTGCGCTCTCAACTGTATGGACGAGGCGAAGAAAGCGGAGTCTGCCGCGGATAACCTTCGCGCCCAGATGAAGAGCTACTTGGACGATAACGCCCGCGCCCGTATGGAAGCGGACAACGCCCGCCGTGAGGTGGATCGTCTGCGCCGTGAGCTGGAAGCCGCTCGCCGCTATTGATGAAACGCCCCGAACTGTTGGCGCCGGTAGCATCCGCCGAGATGCTGACCGCCGCCCTGCGCACGGGGGCTGACGCCGTCTACCTCGGCATCGGGAAATTCAACGCCCGTCAACACGCCAATGATTTCGGAAGTATGACACTCGCGGACATCGTCCGGGAGTGTCATCTTCGTGATGTGGCGGTTCACCTCGCGTTGAACACGCTGGTGCGACAGGAGGAATTCGCGGATGCGCTCGCTTGCGCCAAGGAAGCCTGCGCCTGTGGGGTGGATGCCCTCATCGTGCAGGATCTCGGTCTGGCGACCGCCATCCACGCGGCGGCGCCCGAAATGACCCTCCATGCCTCCACGCAATGCTCCTGCCACACACCGTCGGGGGTGAGGGCGTTGTCCTCCCTCGGATTTGAACGCGTGGTGCTGTCCCGCGAGCTGTCGGCGGAGGAGATCGCCGCCTGCGTCGGGCAGGGAGCGGAGATCGAAGCCTTTATCCACGGCGCGCTGTGTATGAGCGTGTCGGGACAGTGTTATTTCTCCGCGATGCTGGGGGGACGCAGCGGCAACCGTGGCCTGTGCGCCCAAACCTGCCGCCTGCCCTTTGTCCCCTCTGACGTCGGCAACCGCGCCGTGGAGGGAAAACACGCCGCCTTGAGCCTGAAGGATATGTCCTTGCTCGACCGCATCACAACGATGGCGGAGCTGGGGGTAGATTCTTGTAAGATCGAGGGCAGACGCAAGCGTCCCGAGTACGTCGCGGCGGCTTGCACCGCCTATCGGATGGCATTGGACGGCGAAGAAATACCCGAAACCCTCAAAAACGATCTGCAATCCGTTTTCTCTCGCTCCGGCTTTACGGATGGGTATTACACCGGACGCCGCAAGGAAATGTTCGGCACCCGTCGCAAAGAGGACGTGACCGCTGCTTCGTCGGCGCTTTCGCGCCTGCAGGCACTGTATCGCGCCGAGCTGCCGCGGGTGGAGATCGCGTTTGCGCTTGCTTTGGCGGCGGATGCTCCGGCGCAGTTGACCGTCACCGACCATAACGGAAATACCGCCACCGTGACGGGAGAAATTCCGTCGGTGAGCGACCATCCGATGAGCGAGGAACGCATCCGTCAACAGTTGAGCAAGACGGGCGGAACGCCCTATCGCCTGACGGCGCTGACGGTAAAGACCGAAACCGGGCTGACGATGGCGGCTTCGGCGCTGAATGCGTTGCGTCGCGCCGCGCTGGAACGGCTGTCGGCGCTGCGGAGCGAATTACACCCGATCGAATGGAACGGCACGCCGACTCTGCCGACCGCCGCCCGTTCCCGAAAAGAGGAATGGTGGGCGCGTTTTTCGGACGCCGAGCAGGTGACCGAGGCGGCGATCGGTGAGATCGACCGCGCCTTTCTGCCGCTGGACACCGATGCGGAGGTGTTGCGCCGTTTGGCAAACACCGTGACGATCGGCGTGGAGATCCCCCGCGCTTTGTGGGGAATGGAGGAAACGGTGCGTGTCCGCCTGGCGGAAGCCAAGGCGGCCGGCGCGACCTGCGCGCTGTGCGGCAACGTCGGCGCCATTCCGCTGGCGGTTGAAGCCGGATTGCAGCCGATCGGCGGCTTCGGTCTGAATGTCACCAACACCGCCTCTCTCGCCGCGTATCGCCGTGTGGGCCTGGCCGCCGCGACCCTGTCGCAGGAGCTGACCCTCGCGCAGATGCGGCACGATTGGGACGGCGCCGTCGGTGCGTTGGTGTATGGACGACAGCCGC
>JAFOFS010000177.1 GCA_017387165.1 Clostridia bacterium | reverse complement strand
GCTGCAGATGGCTACGCAGGAGGGAAACAACGTCGGCGTGTGCGCCATCCGCGGTAACTTTGACGACGCGCAGAGTGGCGTTAAGTCCATCTTCACGAATAAAGAGATCGGGGAACTGCTGGCGCAAAACGGCAAGATGTTCTCCAGTGCCAACTCCATCAACTGGGGACGTCTGGTGCCGCAGATCGTCTATTACGTTTCGGCATACTGCGATCTGTTGCGTGACGGTAAACTGGCTTACGGCGATCCGATGAACGTTTCGGTGCCGACCGGCAATTTCGGCGATATCTTGGCGGCTTATTACGCCAAATTGATGGGCGTTCCGATCGGTAAACTGATCTGCGCTTCCAACCGCAATCGCGTGCTTACCGATTTCATCAACACCGGTGTGTACGATCGCAACCGTGCGTTCTATACCACCACTTCGCCGTCGATGGATATTCTGATCTCGTCCAACCTCGAGCGTCTGCTGTACGATCTGTGTGATCGCGACGATACGTTGGTTTCGCAGATGATGGCGGCTCTGTCCAAGGACGGTGTTTACACCGTGCCGGCAGCGGTCAAGGAGAAGATCAATGCCTTGTTTGCGGCTGCTTGCTGCGACGATGAGCAAACGGCGGAAACCATCAAAGCGGTGTACGACAAGTACGGCTATCTCTGCGATACGCACACGGCTGTCGGCGTTTATGCTTACGAGCAATATCGCCGCGAGACGGGGGACACCACGCCGACGGTCATCGCTTCGACCGCCAATCCGTACAAATTCCCGGCCAGCGTGCTGAATGCTTTGGCGGAAGATGCGTCGGAAGACGAATTCGAAAAGGCGCAGCATCTGCACGAACTGACCAACACCGAAATTCCCGCTCCGCTGGCCGGTCTGCAGGGCAAAACGCCGCGCTTCACCGCTGTTTGCGACAAAGAGGATATGCGTCGCACCGTGCTGGAAACGCTGGGGATCGGTGAGTAAGATGGCCGTTTATGCGATTGCTGACCTACACCTGTCGCTCGGAACCGATAAACCGATGGACGTAGTCCACGGCTGGGAGGATTATCTGGAGCGGCTGGAGTCGGTTTGGAGAAAGCTGATAGAACCAACCGATACGGTGGTCATTCCGGGCGATATTTCCTGGGCGATGAGTCTGGAGGGAGCGGAAACGGATTTTGCGTTTCTGAATTCTCTCCCCGGCAGAAAGCTTCTGCTGAAAGGCAATCACGATTACTGGTGGTGCACACGCCGCAAGATGGAAAATTTCTTCGCAGAGAAAGGCTTCGACACCTTGCAGCTGGTGCATAACGATGCGGTCGCCGTTTCGGATGAATACGCCGTCTGCGGAACGCGTGGCTGGTTTTTCGATGCCGAGGAAGACGCCGATAAAAAGGTGCTTCTCCGCGAGATCGGACGGCTGCACGCTTCGCTCGACGCTGCCGAAAAACTCGGCAGGAAGCCGCTCGTTTTTCTCCATTATCCGCCGGTCTGCAACGGACAGGAATGCCCTGAGATGATGCAGGCGCTTCGCGACCGTGGTATCACGACCTGCTATTACGGTCACGTTCACGGCCCCGGGATCCGCACCGCCGTCAACGGCGAATACAGCGGAATACACTTCCGATTGATTTCGGCAGATGCTCTGCGCTTTTGCCCGTTCAAGGTGCTTTGAAAATCGTTTGATAACATACCGCGAGGTATTTAAAAAATCAAAAAAAATGTGCGAAGGCACAATTACTTAGGAGGATGTCAATTATGAGTCTGAAAAATGCTGTCAAAACCGAAAACGCCAACCGCGTTGAACTCGAGATCGTCGTCGATGCCGAGACCTTCGAAAAAGCGGTCAACGCCGCCTATCGCAAGAACGTCGGCAAGATTGCTCTTCCCGGCTTCCGCAAGGGCAAGGCTCCCCGTGCGCTGATCGAAAAGATGTACGGTGCGGAGTTCTTCTATGAGGATGCGATGAACGCTGTCTATCCGGACGCGCTGGATGCGGCTATCAAGGAGAGCGGCTACGAGTTCGTCGAGGATAAGATCGATCTGGACGTCGTGTCGGTCGGTAAGGAAGGTATGACCTTCAAGGCGGTCATCACCGTCAAGCCGGAGATCGAGATCGACGGTTACTTTGGTCTGAAGGCGGAAAAGGCGGACGCTTCCGTTTCGGATGCGGACGTGGATGCCGAACTGAAGGCTCTGCAGGATCGTCAGTCCCGCTTGGTGACCGTTGAGGGTCGTGCGGCGCAGATGGACGATACCGTTATGTTCGATTTCGAAGGCTTCGTTGATGACGTTGCGTTCGAAGGCGGCAAGGGCGAAAACTATTCGCTGAAGCTCGGCTCGGGTCAGTTTATTCCCGGTTTTGAGGAGCAGATCGTCGGCAAGTCCGTCGATGAGGAATTTGACGTGAACGTCACCTTCCCGGAGGACTACCAGGCGACCGAGTTGGCAGGCAAGCCGGCGGTCTTCAAGTGCAAGCTGCACGAGATCAAGAACCGCGAGGTGCCGGAGCTCAACGATGATCTGGCGAAGGATTGCAGCGAGTTTGATACGCTCGACGAGCTGAAAGCGGACACCCGCAAGAAACTGGAGGAGAAGAAGGCTGCCGAGGCGGACAACGCCTACGAGACCGCTTTGGCGGAGCAGCTGGCCGATCTGGTTAAGGGTGAGATCCCGGAGGCGATGTTCGAGAATGCGGTGAACGATCAGGTTAACGGCTTTGACCAGCGTCTGCGTATGCAGGGTCTGGAGCTTGCGAAGTATCTCGAGTTCACCGGTATGACGATGGAGGATTTCCGTAAGAATTTCCGTCCGCAGGCTGAACTGCAGACCAAGGTGCGTCTGGCTCTGGAAACGATTGCCAAGAAAGAGAACGTCGAAGTGACCGACGAGGATCTCGAGGCTGAGTACGAGAATATGGCGAAGATGTACAATATGGAAGTCGAGAAGATCAAGGCGTTATCCCAACCACCGTTGAAATCGTAGATATTGCGGGATTGGTGAAAGGCGCAAGCAAGGGCGAAGGACTTGGAAACAAGGTCCTCGCGAACATCCGCGAGACAGACGCCATCATCCATGTGCTCCGTTGCTTCGATGACGACAATGTGGGAAATTAAAATTAAGTTTTGAAACTGATAATTTAGATTTAGATAAAATAAAAGAAACAATTTCAGGATTAGAACCAGAAGTTGTGGTTACAGAT
>JAFOFS010000176.1 GCA_017387165.1 Clostridia bacterium | reverse complement strand
GCTGATCGGCGTGATTTTGATGCTGCTTGCCTTTTCTCGCCTGTGGTCGGCCTTTCGCTATCATCGGGAGGAAGGCGGGGCGGCGCACCTCCTGCTGACCGCCTTTGCCACCGGCTTGGACGCCACCACCGTCGGGGTGGCAATGGCGCTTTCTCCGCCGCTCGTCGGCGCCGTCACCGGCTGCGTTCTGACGGCGGTCGTCACCTTTTTGCTGTGCCTGTTCGGGGTGACGGTCGGTCACCGTGCCGGCACCCGTCTCGGTCGATCGGCGTTGTTTGGCGGCGGTCTCCTGTTGCTGATTTTGGCTCTCCGCGCCTTTTTCTGCTGAAAAATAAAAATAGCGCAGGCTACTGCCTGCGCTTGATTTGCTTATTCGCCGTCGCAGAGGCAACGACGGAACAGCAGCGAGCAACACCACAGACCGCAAATGGCGATGACCGTGTAGATGATACGGGAGATGAGCATATCCGCTCCGCCGAAAATCCACGCGACCAGATCAAATTGGAACAGACCGACCAGTCCCCAGTTGAGTGCGCCGATGATGACCAATGCCAGCGCGATCTTATCAATGATCTTCAAAAAAAATTCCTCCTGTTCATAATTTGGTTGGCTACCATCATTATGAGCAGGAGGGATGTGTTTTATTCAACTGTCTTTCAATAATTGCGCAATCGCTTCTTGGAAGCTGCTGATATCCTTGAAATGGCGGTAGACCGACGCAAACCGGACGTAGGCGACTTCGTCGATCTTTTTAAGCGCGTCCATCGCGTATTCACCGATCTGGGAAGCGGCGACCTCGCGATCAAGCGAATTTTGAATTTGCGCCTCAATATCGCGGACGGCGTTCTCCAGCGTCTGCACCGAAACCGGACGTTTTTCGCAGGCGCGGAGCATACCGCGCAGCAGCTTGTCGTGATCGAATTCCTCACGCGAGCCGTCCTGCTTGACGACGACGATCGGGACGGTTTCGATCACCTCGTAGGTGGTAAATCGACGGGCGCAGCTGAGGCACTCGCGACGGCGACGGATACGGGCATCCTCGTCGGTGGGACGGGAATCGACCACCTTGCTTTCGGTGTAACCGCAAAACGGGCATTTCATAGGGAACGACCTCCTTTTGTCCGAGCTACTTATATTTTACACGAATATGCAAAAAAGTCAATAAAAATCTGGGGTTTCGGTCTTGACGGCGACCGCTGTGGGGTTGTATAATGACAAAAGATTTTATGGAAAAGGAGTTGACCGCCGTATGATCGCCATTCTGGACTACGGCGCAGGAAACCTGCGCAGTGTGGAACTGGGCTTTGCCCGGGTCGGTGTTCCGGCCGTGGTGGTGACCAAGCCCGAACAGCTGCGCGAGGCGAACGCTTTGGTGCTGCCGGGCGTCGGTGCGTTTGCGGATGCGATGAACGCGCTGCGCAGCGGCACGCTGCTGCCCGAAATGCTGCGTGAGGTGGAAAACGGCAAACCGCTGCTGGGTATTTGCCTCGGTATGCAGGCGCTGTTTGACAGCAGCGAGGAGGGAGTCGGTGTCGAGGGACTCGGTCTGATCGGCGGTAAGGTCAAGCGTCTCCCGTCCGAAACGCCGCTCGGCCGACAAAAGGTGCCGCATATGGGCTGGAACACCCTGACCCCCCGTGGCGATTCTCCGATGTTTGACGGTCTGCCGACCGACCCGTACGTGTATTTCGTGCATTCCTTTGCCTGCTTCCCCGACGACCCTGCCGACGTGCTGGCTTCCGCCGAATACGGCGTGGAGTTTGCCGCCGCCGTCTGTCGCGGCAACGTGATGGGAATGCAGTTCCACCCCGAAAAATCGGGTGAGGTGGGCAAACGCCTGCTGCAAAACTTTGCCAAATGGGCAGAGGGAGGTGCGTTCTGATGCTGGCAAAACGCATCATTCCGTGCCTGGATATCAAGGACGGACGAGTGGTCAAGGGCATCAATTTCGTTTCCCTGCGCGACGCAGGCGACCCGGTTGAGGTTGCCTCCGCCTACACCGACGCCGGCGCAGACGAGGTCGTCTTTTTGGATATTACCGCCTCGCACGAGGGTCGTGCCACGGTGGTGGACTTGGCGGCTCGCGTGGCGGCAACCCTGTCGGTTCCGTTTACGGTGGGCGGCGGCATTCGCACGGTAGAGGATATGCGTGCGGTGCTGCTGCAGGGGGCGGATAAGATCTCGGTCAACTCCGCTGCCATCGACAATCCGCAGCTCATTTCGGACGGCGCCGAACACTTCGGCAGCCAGTGTATCGTTGTGGCGATCGATGCTCGCCGCCGCGAAGACGGCAGCGGCTGGGACGTGTACAAGCACGGCGGTCGCCTGAATACGGGATTGGATGCGGTGGAATGGGCGCTGGAGGCAGAACGCCTCGGCGCCGGCGAGATTTTGCTGACCAGTATGGATTGCGACGGCACCAAGGCCGGCTACGATCTGGAGCTGACCCGCGCCGTTTCCTCCCGCGTGCAGATTCCGGTCATTGCTTCGGGCGGAGCGGGTACGATGGCGCACTTTGCGGAGGCGCTGACCGTCGGTCAGGCGGACGCGGCTCTGGCCGCCTCGCTGTTCCATTATCACGAGGTGGATATCGGTGAACTGAAGACCTTCTTAAACGAGCAGGGGATTGCCGTTCGCCGCTGAAAAAACTCTTGACAATTCGCGCGTATTCTTATATAATAAACGCAATAATTCAAACGCGCCGATAAGGAGCAGTAGATTTTGCAGAGCTTGCAGAGAGCCGTCGGACGGTGCAAGACGGTAGCCGAGCGGATCGAAGTCGCCTTTGAGCGGCCGACTGAAACCCGAAGAGGGGAGTAGGCTCGGACGGATTCCCACCGTTAACGGGGAGCGGCTGTGACAGCAGCCGACAGAGAGGTCCGTTTGATCGGACAATCAGGAGTGGTACCGCGGAGCATTCGTCCTTCGTCTCTTGTTTAAGGGACGAAGGATTTTTTGTTATGGAGGAGTATCTTATGAGCACCAAAAACGATAATCGTACCGTGTTGTCGGTGTTGACCTACAACCGCCCGTCCGTACTGTTGCGTATGACCGGTCTGTTCTATCGTCGCGGCTACAATATTGAAACGCTGGTCGTGTGTGAAACCGACCGCCCCGACCTGTCCCGCTTTACGGTCACGCTGTCGGGTGACCCCGATATCATCGAACAGATCCGCCGCCAGCTGCTGAAGCTGGAGGATATCGTCAAGGTGGACGTCTTACATCTTGAGGATTGCGCTGCCAGCGAGCTGCTGCTCATTAAGGTGAAAGCGGAAAGCAACCGCCGCGACCTGCTGATCTTGTCGCAGGCGGCCGGCTGCCGCGTGGTGGATATCGGTGAGAATTCGCTGACCTTTGAGCTGTCCGGACGTACCGCCGACGTGCAGGCGTTTGTGGAGCGTGTGCGCTCGTACGGCATTTTGGAAATGGGCTGTACCGGTATCACCGCTCTTGCCCGTGGCGACGAAACCATTTTCGACACGCTGATTTAAGTGAAAACTCTTGTCAAATCGTATTTTTTATGTATAATGGAATTTGATTTTCCGTTTTGCCGAAGAAAGGGGAAACACTATGCAACTCAACGGCTCTGAAATTTTGATCGAATGCCTGCTGGAACAAGGCGTGGACACCGTGTTCGGCTATCCCGGCGGCACCGTTCTGAATATTTATGACGCACTGTATAAGAACAGCCACCGCATTCAGCACGTGCTGACCGCCCACGAGCAGGGCGCCTCCCACGCGGCGGACGGCTATTCCCGCGCCACCGGCAAGGTGGGTGTCTGCATCGCCACCTCCGGTCCCGGCGCGACCAATCTGGTCACCGGTATCGCTACGGCGTATATGGACTCCATCCCGATGGTGGCCATCACCGGCAACGTCGCCGTGCCGCTTTTGGGACGTGACTCGTTCCAGGAGATCGACATCACCGGCGTGACCATTCCGATCACCAAGCACAATTTCTTGGTCAAGGACGTCAACGACCTCGCCGATACCGTTCGCCTGGCGTTTGAAATCGCGCAAAGCGGTCGCCCCGGTCCGGTGCTGGTGGACATTCCGAAGGACGTTTCCGCCGCGGTGACCGAGTACATCCCCGCCCCGTCGTCCAAGGCGCGTCCGATCAATCCGCCGAAGCCGGAGCGTATGGAAAGAACGCTGGAAATTCTGAAAGAGGCCAAGCGTCCGCTGATCTATATGGGCGGCGGCGTCATCGCCGCAGGCGCGTATCAGCAGCTGCGTGCGCTGGCGGAAAAGCTGGATATTCCCGTCTGCTCGTCGCTGATGGGTCTCGGCGCCTTCCCGGCCGACCACCCGTTGTGGCTCGGTATGGTCGGTATGCACGGTACCCGTGCCGCCAACATCGCCACCCGCGATTGCGACGCGCTGCTGGTTTGCGGTGCTCGCTTCTCCGACCGCGTGGCCGGCAATCCGAAGGGCTTTGCCCCGAACGCCAAGATCATCCATATGGACGTCGATCACGCCGAATTTGACAAAAACGTGCAGGTGACGGTGCGCCTGGCAGGTGAATTGAAGGAAGTGCTGTTCAGCCTTGCCTCTCGCCTGGAAACGACCAAGCATCCCGAATGGATTGACGCCTGCACCGCCAATAAGGCCGACTGGCCGTCGTATCCCGCCGATCCCGAGGGTCCGGTCGATCCGTCGGTCATTCTGCGTACGCTGCGTGACCTGACCGACCGCGACACGGTGCTTGCCACCGACGTCGGCCAGCACCAGATGTGGTCGGCTCAGTTCTACAAGCAATTTGAGCCGCGCCGCCTGCTTACTTCGGGCGGTCTCGGTACGATGGGCTACGGTATGGGCGCCGCCATCGGCGCGCAGTTCGGTAAGCAGGACAGCAAGGTGGTGCTGGTCACCGGCGACGGCTGCTTCCATATGAACCTGAACGAACTCACCACGATGGTGTCCTACAAGCTGCCCGTGGTCATCCTCGTGATGAACAACCGCGTGCTGGGTATGGTACGCCAGCGGCAAAAGGTGTTTTATCAGAAACGCTTCTCCGCGACCGACCCCGAGCGTCAGACGGACTACGTCAAGCTGGCGGAAGCGTTTGGCGCGAAGGGACTCACCATTGCCAAAAACGGCGATATCGAGCCGGTTCTGCGTGAGGCGCTGGCGACCACCGACGGTCCGGTCGTGGTGGATTGCCGCATCTCCAAGGACTGCAACGTGCTGCCGATGATCCCGCCCGGCGGCTCGGTGGAGCATATGATCGAGTCGATGGAGGCGTACGAGCATGAGTGAGACCCGCAGCACGACGGTCATTTCGGTGCTGGCGTACAACAACCCTGCTGTACTGCTGCGTATGACCGGCTTGTTTTACCGCCGCGGCTTTAATATCGAAACGATGGTTGCCTGCCAGACCGACCGCCCGTCCCTTTCCCGTTTGACCGTCACCATGACCGGTCATAATGCGGAGATCCGACAGGTGCGTCAGCAGCTGCTGAAGCTGGAAGATATCGTCAA
This sequence comes from Clostridia bacterium, assembly GCA_017387165.1. Lineage (GTDB taxonomy): Bacteria > Bacillota > Clostridia > Oscillospirales > Acutalibacteraceae > RGIG426. Next base: position 1,761 of record JAFOFS010000176.1, on the reverse strand, counting down.
GGTGGACGTCCTCAGTATAGACGATTGCTCCGCCAGCGAGCTGGCGCTCATCAAGGTGAACGCCACCGCCGACAATCGGAAACAGGTACTCAACGCCGCGCAGGCGTACGGTTGCCGCGTACTGGATATCGGAGAAACCACCATCACGCTGGAAATGACCGGTCGCGATGAGGAAGTGGCCCGCTTCGTGCGGTATATGCAACCGTTCGGCATCGTGGAAATGGGCTGTACGGGTATCACCGCCCTGCAACGCGGCGATAGCACGATTTTTGAAGGATTGGATGGTTGAGATCTATGGGAATGACAATGACGCAAAAATTGCTGGCGGCGCACGCCGGCTTGGATTCGGTGGTCGCCGGTCAGTTGATCGAGGCGAAGCTGGATCTCTGCCTCGGCAACGACATCACCGCGCCGGTGGCGATCAACGAATTTGAGAAGCACGGCGCGACGAGCGTGTATGACCGCACCCGTATCGCGCTGGTGATGGATCATTTCACTCCGAATAAGGACATCAAGGCGGCAGAGCAGGTCAAGCAGACCCGCGCGTTTGCCTCCAAATACAACATCGAGAATTTCTACGACGTCGGTCGCGTCGGTATCGAGCACGCGCTGCTCCCCGAGCAGGGCTTGGTCGGCCCCGGCGACTGCATCATCGGCGCCGACTCCCACACCTGCACCTACGGCGCTCTCGGCGCTTTCTCCACCGGTGTCGGCTCCACCGACCTGGCGGCAGGTATGGCAACCGGTAAAACGTGGTTTAAGGTGCCGTCCGCCATTCAGGTGGTGCTGACCGGCAAGCTGCCGCCGTTTGTCAGCGGCAAGGACGTCATCCTTCACCTGATCGGTGAGATCGGCGTGGACGGCGCGCTGTACCAGTCGCTGGAATACACCGGCGACGGCGTCAAGGCGCTTTCGATGGACGACCGCCTCTGCATCGCCAATATGGCGATCGAAGCCGGCGCCAAGAACGGCATCTTCCCGGTGGACGAAACCACCATGGCGTATATTCAAAATCGCTTTAAGCGTGAGCCGGTGGTGTTTGAGGCGGACGCGGACGCGGAGTACACGCGGATCGTGACCATCAACCTCGACACCCTCCGCCCGACCGTTTCTTTTCCGCACCTGCCGGACAACACTCGCACCATCGACGAGTGCAAGAACACCGTGAAGATCGATCAGGTCATCATCGGCTCCTGCACCAACGGTCGCCTGGAGGATATGCGGATGGCGGCGGAGATCCTGAAAGGCCGCAAGGTGGCAGACGGTGTCCGCTGCATCGTCATTCCTGCCACGCAGGAGATCTGGAAGACCGCGATGCACGAGGGTCTGTTCGATATCTTCGTTGACGCAGGCGCGGCGGTGTCCACCCCGACCTGCGGTCCTTGCCTCGGCGGTCATATGGGCGTCCTCGCCGCTGGTGAGCGTGCCGTGTCCACCACCAACCGCAACTTCGTCGGCCGTATGGGCCACGTGGACAGCGAAGTGTATCTGGCAAGCCCTGCTGTGGCGGCTGCCTCCGCCGTGACCGGCTATATCACCGATCCGGCTGATCTGTAAGAAAGGGGAGAGCGAAATGAAAGCACAAGGTCGCGTCCATAAGTACGGCGATAACGTCGATACCGACGTCATCATTCCTGCCCGCTATCTGAATACCGCCAGCGCCAAGGAACTCGCCTCCCACTGCATGGAGGATATTGACAAGGAATTCGTCAACAAGGTGAAGGAAGGCGACATTATGGTCGCCAACCGCAACTTCGGCTG
>JAFOFS010000175.1 GCA_017387165.1 Clostridia bacterium | reverse complement strand
TTGGTGTTTCCCGTATAACTGCAGTGCGGGCGATGGAGGAATTGCGCAAGCAGGGACTTGTTTGGCGCAAGCGCGGTAGCGGAACCTTTGCGACAAAGGTAGCCAGGATGGAATCCGGACGTATCGGTCTTATTATGCCAAGTCTTGCCTTGGGCGAGATTTTCCCTCAGATATGCCATGCGTTGATGCGTTTTGCCCAGCAGGATGGCTATTCGCTGGTTCTCGGTGATGTTTCGTCCGCTAAGCCCGACAAACGTGCCCATGAAGCTTGTGAAGTGGCGCGGCGGTTTGTCGAGGAAGGCGTTGGCGGCGTAATCTTTCAGCCGCTTGCTTTTTTGCGCACGCCAGAGCGGGTGACGAAAGAGATTTTAACGCTGTTTCATGAATCGGAGATTCCTGTCGTTTTGATTGACAGAGATATCGATACCAACGGATCTCTGCTTTCTCATGACTTTGTAGGTATCGACAATCTCAATGCCGGACGTGCTCTCGGGGCGCATTTGGTCGAGCAGGGAGCAAAGCGGGTTCATTTTTTGATGCGTCCGAACTGCGCATCTGTAATTCGTGACCGTTATGAAGGAGTGATGAGCGCGCTCGGCGAACGGATGTCGAGGAAATTTGTTATCGTGGCCGAGCCGAACGATCATGCGGCCCTGAAGCCGTGGTTTGAAAAGAAAGGGCGCCCGGACGCCGTCGTTTGCGAATCCGATTATGTTGCCGCACAGCTTAATAACACGCTCTTGTCGTTTGGACTTTCCGTGCCGAAAGATGTGATGTTGGCCGGTTTCGATGATGTGCGTTGTGCCGTTTCGGCAACGCCGAGTCTGACGACGGTCCGGCAGCCTTGTGAGGATATAGCGCGTATGGCATACCAGGTGCTTCGCGAGCGCTTGCGCGATTCAACGCTCCCCAATCGGCGTATTCTCCTGCCGGCTCCGCTCGTTATCCGCGATTCGACCCGCCGCCTCAGATCTCGGGCGTGATTTCGCGGCGTTCAGAGCGGACGCGCGAGGGCGTTGCGGGCGATGAGTGAGCATGGACGATCGAGCGGGAGCGCGTGACCTTTCCCGATAAAAGTTGATATGTCATTTTGCTTCCCGGCTTTGGGATTTTGATAAACTCAAAGTGCCGAGTGGTTTTGTCGTCATAAATTTGCGCAAGGGATGAAAAAGTCAAAAAGTTCGTTGTTTCGCAAAAGTGGCCTAAAAAAGGAGGTAAGTCGATGAAATGGTTGAGTAACGTGAGAATAGTGACTTGCGTGATTGCCGCAACGGTTGCGACTTGTGTTTGGGGCTATGAGAAGTCGCCGTATGCCAATAATTTCGCAGAGCGTACATCGGCAGCGGCACCGTCCGGCCGCTGGATGGAGACGGAATACAAGACCGGTTTGCTTGCCCGCCGCCTTGCCGCTTCGGAGATAACCGAATATTCGCCTTATGCAAACGAGAGCGAATGTGAGGACGGCTGGGCGGCGAAGAAAATCTGGAACAGCGCTTCCGGCAATACGGGATTTTCGGTCGTTTCCGATAACGGCGACCAAGCCGTGACGGCAAACGGCGTGTCGGGAAGCTATGACAAAACGGATACGGCCGTTATTCATCCGCTGGGCAATGAATTCAAGAACGGAATCCTCAAACTTTCGGTTGATATCCGAACGCCTTTCCAGTCTGACAGTTTTGTTCCGGATGATCGCGCCTATGCGCTTTTTGCGCCGGTTTTCAAGTCTGAGCTCGATGTGACCTCAAGCGGGGTGGGTATGCCGCTTTATT
>JAFOFS010000174.1 GCA_017387165.1 Clostridia bacterium | reverse complement strand
GCTGTCCGTGAACCAGCATATACGCTTTGCCGAGGGTGCGGCGGGTGTAGCCGTCGGCATACCCGATGGGGACGGTCGCCAGACGGGTGAGTGCATCGGTGGTGTATCGCTTGCCGTAGCTGACCGCCACGTCTGCGGGAACGTCTTTTACCATGGACACATGGGTGCGCAGCGACATGACGGGAATCAACGGCAGGATCGGGCGCATCCACTCATCGGGATAGAGTCCGTACAGAATGATGCCGGGGCGCACCATATCGAGGTGCATCTCGGGATAGCGCAACGTCGCGGCGCTGTTGCAACAGTGGCGAAGTGCAAAGGTAATGCCGCGCTGCTCGAGAGCGTTGATCGTGCGCGTGAATAGTGAAAACTGCTCGCGCGTTGCTTCGTCGCCGCCTTCCTCATCGGCGACGGCAAAGTGAGTGAAAATGCCTTCGGCTTCAAGCTGCGGTAACGCGCACACCGCCGCCACTTCGTCGACGGGCAATTCGTCGCCGCGGCAGAAAAAGCCGACGCGCGTCATGCCCGTGTCCAGCTTGATGTGAACACGCAAGGTCACGCCGGCCCGAGCGGCGGCTTCGCTCAGTGCGTTGGCGTGTTCGGTGGAAACCACCGTTTGGGTGATATGGTATTCGGCGAGCATCGCCGCTTCTTCGGGCGGGGTGTAGGACAGCACAAGGATGGATTTGTCCAGACCTGCGTTGCGAAGCTGAATGGCCTCGTCCAGATTGGAGACCGCCAACCAGTCCGCACCCGCTTCGCACAGCGCCCGCGCCGACGCGACCGCTCCGTGACCGTAGCCGTCCGCTTTGACGACCGCCATCACAAGACTGTCACGGGCGAGGCTCTGAATATTCCGAAAGTTTTCCTGCAATGCCGACAGATCGATCTCTGCCCATGTTCGTTTCAGCCAGTGCTTCATCGAACCGCTCCCTTCGCTTGGGGTTTTCTTTATAGGAATATTATAGTGGACGTTGACGGAAAATGCAAGCCTTCGGCGAAAAATACAAACAAAAAGCGTACCGTCCAAGGGACGGTACGCCGATTTGTATAACAAGCGAGGGATTACGCCTTGCCGACGGAACCGAACAGCTCCATCTTCTCTTTGACGGTCGCTTTGATCGCGTCGAAGCCGGGAGCGAGCAGCTTTCTCGGGTCGAAGCCCTTGCCCTGCAGGTCTTTGCCCGCTTCAATGTACTCTCTGGTCGCCGCCGCGAACGCCAGCTGGCATTCGGTGTTGACGTTGATCTTGGACACGCCCAGCGAAATGGCGGTCTTGATCATGTCTTCGGGGATGCCGGTGCCGCCGTGCAGCACGAGGGGCATATCGCCGGTGAGCTCGCTGATCTTGCCCAGCACGTCGAAGTTCAGACCCGCCCAGTTTTCGGGATACTTGCCGTGGATGTTGCCGATGCCGGCGGCGAGCATGGTCACGCCGAGGTCAGCGATCATCTTGCACTCTGCGGGATCCGCAACTTCGCCGTTACCCACAACGCCGTCTTCTTCGCCGCCGATGGAACCGACCTCAGCCTCAATGGACAGGCCGTGGTCATGGGCCAGCGCCACCAGCTCGGTGGTCTTGG
>JAFOFS010000173.1 GCA_017387165.1 Clostridia bacterium | reverse complement strand
GCCCGCACCGCCGACGATGACGGTGGTTTCCTTCTGCACCTTGACCTGCGAGGCCACGCCGAGCATATCCAGCGTCGCATCCTGCAGTTCAAGACCGATATCGGACGAAATGACCGTACCGCCGGTCAGAATGGCGATATCCTGCAGCATCTCCTTGCGGCGATCGCCAAAGCCGGGGGCTTTGACCGCCACGCAGGTGAAGGTGCCACGCAGCTTGTTGACAATCAGGGTGGTCAGCGCCTCGCCCTCGACGTCTTCCGCGACGATGAGCAGCTTACGGCCCGACTTCATCACCTGCTCCAGCAGGGGCAGGATATCCTGAATGTTGCTGATCTTCTTATCGGTGACCAGGATGACCGCATCCTGCAGCACCGCTTCCATCTTATCGGTATCGGTGACCATATACGGCGTGATATAGCCGCGATCAAACTGCATACCCTCCACCACGTCGGTGTAGGTCTCCGCCGTCTTGGATTCCTCGATGGTGATGACGCCGTCGGCGGTCACCTTTTCCATCGCCTCGGCAATCAGCTCACCGATCACCGCATCACCGGCGGAGATGGTGGCCACACGGGCGATATCCTGCGTGCCGCTGACCTTCTTGGCGTTGTTCTTCAGTTCCTCGACCACCGCATCGACCGCCTTGGCGATACCGCTCTTGACCCCCATCGGGTTGGCGCCGGCCGCGACATTCTTCATACCCTCGTGGATAAGCGCCTGCGCCAGCAGCGTGGCGGTGGTGGTGCCGTCGCCCGCGACATCGTTGGTCTTGGTGGCGACTTCTTTGACCAGCTGAGCGCCCATATTCTCAAACGGGTTCTCCAGCTCGATCTCCTTGGCGATGGTGACGCCGTCGTTGGTGATCAGCGGAGCGCCGAACTTCTTATCCAGCACCACGTTGCGGCCACGGGGACCCATCGTAATTTTCACGGTATCGGCCAGCTGGTCGATACCTGCCTGCAAGGACTTACGCGCGTCCTCGCCGTATTTGATCTGTTTTGCCATAATGCATTACTCCTTTCGGTCAGTCCACAATAGCCAAAATATCGCCTTCACGGACGATGGTGTAGGTTTCACCGTCCACTTTCACTTCCGAACCGGCGTACTTCGCCGTCAACACCTTATCCCCCACCTTGACGGTCATCGGGATCAGCTTGCCGTCCTGCACGGCGCCGGGGCCGACAGCCACGACCTCCGCGACCTGCGGCTTTTCCTTCGCCGAGCCGGCGAGGATGATACCGCTGGCGGTGGTTTCCTCCGCTTCGCCCAATTTCACGACAACGCGGTCAGCTAACGGTTTGATGGTCATATCTTCATTCCTCCTAAAGAAAATTGATTTTCGTGTTTTAGCACTCGAAACGTCGGAGTGCTAAACCCTATTGTAACCATTTTTCGGAAAAAATCAAGAGGTTTTCCGAAAATTTCAAAAATAAATCAGCAACCGAATTTCTCGGCACCGCCCGACGGTCGGGCCAGAAGGGCGGCAAGCGCTTCACGGGCCGGAACCTGCTCGTAGCAGATGCGGTAGCATTGCTCGATGATGGGGATCTCCACCCCCACCCGACGGGCAAGCTCCACCGCCGTGGCGCAGGCAAAATAGCCCTCCACCGTGCCGACCTGTTCCACCGCTTCCGCGGCGGTCAGACCCTGACCGACCAAAATACCGGCGCGGCGGTTACGGGAGTGCATACTGCCGCAGGTTACGATGAGGTCGCCCATGCCCGACAGCCCCGAAAAGGTGGTCGCTTCGGCGCCGAGCGCCACGCCGAGACGGGACATTTCCGCCAGACCACGGGTCATCAGCGCCGCTTTGGTGTTATCGCCCAGCCCTAAGCCGTCACAGATGCCGGCGGCAAGCGCAACGGCGTTTTTCAACGCACCGCCGAGTTCCACGCCGACCATATCGGCGGTGAGGTAAAGGCGGAAGCGTTTGTTGGAGAGCAGTTCCTGAACGGTGGCAGCCGCCCCTGCATCAGCCGAGGCCACGCAGAGCATGGTCGGCACGCCACGGGCGACCTCCTCCGCGTGGGAGGGGCCGGAAAGAATGGCGACCCGCGCGGTCGGCAGGTGTTCCGCCAACAGCTCGGAAAGGCGACGGCCGGTATCGGGGCAAAGACCCTTCGCCGCATTGGCAACGACGGTGCCCTGCCGCAAATGGGGGCGCATCGCGTCGGCGGTCTGCACGATCGCAAAGGACGGAACGGTGAGAAGCACCAGATCCGCCGCGGCGACACAGGCGATGTCGGTGGAAAGTTGCAACGAGGTGGGAACCGGAATATCCGGCAGCAGGCGGCGGTGTTGACCGTCGCGACGAATGGCGGCGATCTCCTCCGCAAAGGGGGACCACATGGTCACGGTATGCCCGTTTTTATGTGCGAGCGTTGCCAGCGCGGTTCCCCAGCCGCCGGCGCCCAGCACCACGATATTGGCCATATCAGTGCTCCTTTTTCTTTTCTTTTCCGATTGAGATTTTGCTTTCGGTACCGTTCAACAAACGCACGATATTGGCGCGGTGCTTGAGGATCACCATCGCGGCGATCAAGCCTGAAGCGGCCGCGCAGCCGAGCGCATACGCCAAACTGAATTCGTCAAAATAAAAGCGATAGACAAAGGTGGCGAGGGTCATCACCACGCCGGCCAGCATCGAGCCGAGCGACACGTACTGGGTCATACTGACCACAACGATGAAAAACGCCAACGCCGTCAGCGCTACGCGCCAATCCAGCACCAGCATCATGCCGAGGGTCGCCATAACGCCCTTGCCGCCGTGGAAGCCGTAGTACAACGGATACAAGTGACCGATGATGCAGAAAGCGCCGGCCACGTACATGGCGATCAGGTCGCCGCGGGTGCTGTTGATCGCCTCACCGAGATGATTAACCAGCCATTGCCCGAGCAAAACGGACAGGATGCTCTTCGTCAGATCACCCAGCGTGGTCAGCAGTGCAGGAACGGCACCGAGCGAACGCAGGACGTTGGTCGCGCCGGCGTT
>JAFOFS010000172.1 GCA_017387165.1 Clostridia bacterium | reverse complement strand
TACCACGGTGGCGACGGCCGCACCCGTATGAAACAGCTCCACCTCCGCCCGTCGGACGTGTGGTATCTGGTGGCCACCGCCCTGCTGGCGGTGCTGCTGATTATCGGTAACGTGCTGTTACCCTCCGCTTTGGCGTAAGATGACCAACTCAAACGAAAGGAGAATCCGCTATGACCCGCTTGCTTCTGACGCTGCGCTATAACGGCGCCGCCTTCCACGGATGGCAGGTACAGCCCAACGGAACGACGGTGCAGGAAACGCTGCAAGACGCCATCGAAAAGCTGACCGGCGTCCGCTCGGGTGTGATCGGCTGCTCGCGCACCGATGCCGGCGTCAGCGCGGAGATGTTCTGCTGTTCGTTTGATACCGAATTTCCGCTCCGTGGGGAAAAGCTGCTGGCCGGCTTGAACGCCCACCTGCCTCGCACCGTGTCGGTGTACGAGGTGCAGGAGATGCCGGCGGATTTTCACCCCCGCTATGCCGCCCTCGGCAAACGCTACGAATACCGCATTTGGAACGGACGCCAGCGTCATCCGCTGTGGGAAGACCGCGCCTGGCAACTCAACCGCCGCCTGGATGCGGACGCGATGAACGCCGCTGCCGCGCTGTACCTCGGCCGGCACGATTTCGCCGGCTTTTGCTCGGCGGGCAGTTCGGTGGAGGACACCGTCCGCACGGTGACGCATGCCGAGGTGAAACGGGAGGGTGATCTGGTCACCTTTACGGTTGAGGCGGACGGCTTCCTGTACAATATGGTCCGCATTATGATCGGCACGCTGGTGGATTTGTCCGACGGCAAACGCACGCCGCAGGATATCGCCGCCGCTCTGCAAAACGGCGACCGCCAAGCCGCCGGTCGCACCGCCCCGGCAGAGGGCTTGATTTTGTCCCGTGTATTTTACGATTTTCAGCAGAAGGAGGCTTGACCGATGGCACGAAAAGAAGACGTTATGATTCGCCGCCGCAGGAAGGTCGAGCCTTCGGATACGGCAGAACCGGCCGCTTGGTCGGAAAGCGACCGCTCCTCCATCCGCCGCTACGGCAAACGCCGCCGCACACGGCGCCGCTGGATCCGTATTTTGGCGCTGGCGGTGACGGCGATTCTGGTGGCGCTGATTATTGCCAACTGGGACGTCACCAATCCCGAATACGTCTGGACGTGGGTTCGCCTGCAGGTGACCGGCGGTGACGTCGGAGACGGTTTCCCCCGTGAAATGGAGGGAAACACCGTGCAGGATATGGAACCGGTCGGTCGCCAGTTGGCGGTGGTAACCGATGACTACCTGTTGATGTACAATAAAACGGCAGGCGAAACGGTGCGCCGCCCCTGCTCGTTTGCCAACCCGGCCTTGTCGGTAGCCGGCAAATACGCGCTGGTCGCAGAGATCGGCGGTCACCGCCTCCGACTGGAAACCGTGTCCCGCACCCAGCTGGAACTGGAAACCCCCGATGCCATCGTCGAGGCGGCGGTAGCCGAGGACGGTACCATTGCGGTGGTGGTGGACTCCTCCTCCTATCAGTCGGAGGTGTGGGTGTATGACCGCAAGGGCAAGGTCAAATACCACTGGTCCAGCGCCTCCACGCTGGTGATGGGAGTGGATATCCGCGGCAATACGATGACCCTCATCGGCACCAACACCTCGGGCGGCGGCCTGCAATCCGAGCTGTTGCTGATGGATATCACCTCCGATGCCGCTCCCACTCGCTTTCCGATGACCGACACCCTGTTTTTCGCGGTGGAACTGTTGCCAAACGGCAAGGCGTTTGCGATCGGTGATACCGGCGCGCTGCTGGTCGATCCCAAGACGCAGCAATCCCGCCCGATCACCTACGAATCCAGCCGCCTGCTTGGCTACGACGTTTCCAAAAACCGCCTCGGCCTGCTGTTGAGCAGCTACGGCTCGGCAGACGGCGGCGTGTTGGCGGTGTATAACGACAGCGGCGATTGCATTCGCACCACTCCGTTTAGCGGAAACGGTCGCTGGATTGCCGATGACGCCGACGGCGGCTTTTTGGTGCTGACCTCCTCCAATCTGCATTACGTAAAGGATGGGGGAGAGAGCGGCGTTCTCGGTCGGTACAGCGACGGCCTGCGTGTCACCTGCTTTGAGGGACAGGCGATTGTTCTCGGCCTCACCCGTATGGAGGCTGTCGAATACTAAAATACTCAAATTTTCAGCAGGAGGCGATTGGATGGACCTGATACTGGATATCCTCGTATTGGCGGCCTTTGTTTTGTCGGTCGTCATCGCGTGGAAACGCGGATTTTTCAAAACGCTGATGGGACTGGCGTCTTGGCTGATCGCGCTGGTCGCTTCGTTTATCCTGATGTCACCGCTGCTCGAATTTCTTCCGATTGCGCAATGGTTTCCGAATTTGGAGGCGGATTCTCCGCTGGTACGGCTGGCAATCGGCGTTGCGCTCTTTTTCGTGCTTTCCCTGCTTTTGCGCCTGCTGACCGCCGTGGTCGGCAAGATTTTCAGACTGCCGCTCCTTCGGACGGCAGACCAGCTTCTCGGCGCGGCGGTCGGCGCCGTGAACGGCGCCGTGACCGCTTCCGCACTGGCGCTGGCGGCGTATGCGCTGTGCGCCTCTGCCACCTCGCTTGAGGCCACCTTTAACCCGACCGTTTACGAGCAGACCCACCTCGTTCGCCCGTTGGTGGAAACCCTGCTCTCGTTTCTCAAATAACCCGCTTATATCAAGAGGTGTAAACACGTATGACTCGACTTGAATGGAAGTGGACGATCCCCAATATTCTGTCTCTCTTCCGATTAGCACTGATCCCTGCCGTGGTGGCGACCTACTTGACCGATCAGCCCATCTGGATTCCTGCCGTGTTGCTGGGATTTTCCGGTTTGACCGATCTGTTTGACGGCGCCATCGCCCGAAAATTCAATCAGATATCGGAGATCGGCAAGCTGCTGGATCCCATCGCGGATAAGCTCACGCAAATCGCGGTGATTTTCTCGTTGGCGGTCAAAACGCCTTCGCTGTGGTGGCTGGTTGCCGTTATCGGTATAAAGGAAATTCTGCAAGGCATCGGCGGTCTTCTTCTGCTCCGCTCGGATGTCAAGGTACACGCCGCCGAATGGTTCGGTAAAGTGGCGACAGCGCTGTTTTATGTGGTGATGGTGGCGATCGTCGTATTCCCCGATATGCCCACCACTTTCATGTACGTGCTGATCGCGGTGGTCGCCGTGGCAATGATTGCCGCCTTCTTCGGCTATCTCGCCACCTTCCGCCGCTTGCGTAACGAAGCCATCAATAGCAAAGTTAAGGAGAGTATTCAATGATTTGTTCCCGTTGCAAAAAACGTCCTGCTGTGGTGTTTATCACCCGTATGGAGAACGGACAGACCTTAAACGACGGTCTGTGCCTGTTCTGCGCTCGCGAATTGAACATCAAGCCGGTTAACGATATGATGGAGAAAATGGGTCTGTCCGATGAAGATCTCGAGCAGATGTCCGGTCAGCTGGACGATATGATGCAGTCGCTGACCGCCGGGGAGCAGTCCCCCGACGAGCCGCTCGAGGGGGAGGACGCCACCGAAGAAATTTCGGAAAACGGCGATTCCTTCAAGCCGGGCGGCGCGGCGACCTTTCCGCTGTTTAACGGCTTGTTCGGCGGTCGCCCCGGTAAGCAGACTCCGCCCAAAAAAGGCGAACCGCCCAAGCGCCGCTTTTTGTCGCAGTATTGCACCGATCTCACCGAAAAAGCAAGAAGCGGCAAGATCGACACCATCATCGGCCGTGACCGCGAGATCTACCGTGTGGTGCAGATCCTCTGCCGCCGCACCAAAAATAACCCGTGCCTGATCGGTGAGCCGGGCGTCGGTAAGACCGCCATTGCGGAAGGCTTGGCGCTGCGTATCGCCGCCGGCGACGTACCTTACCGCCTGCGGGATAAGGAAATCCACCTGCTGGATCTGACCGCTCTGGTAGCCGGTACCCAGTTCCGTGGCCAGTTTGAAAGCCGCATCATGGGTTTGATCGACGAGGTGCGTGCCGAGGGCAACATCATTCTGTTTATTGACGAGGTGCACACCCTGTCCGGCACCGGCGACTCGGAGGGCAGTATGTCCGCCGCCAACATTCTGAAACCGTCGCTGTCCCGCGGCGAAATTCAGGTCATCGG
>JAFOFS010000171.1 GCA_017387165.1 Clostridia bacterium | reverse complement strand
GTGCCGGCCGCCGAAGCGGCAGCGGTCTTGGAAACACTGACGCCGTCGGAATTTGCCGCCCGTCGCCGCCGTCTGCTGCCGCCCGACGGGGTGGTTCAGGAGGGGGAAAACCTCCGCTTTTTCGCGGCGCAATACAACTTTTACGCCACGGCGGATTGTTTGCTGGCCGCCCGTCGCGAGGGCGACCGCTTGGTGGTCACCGAGCTGTTGGGCACCCCACCCTCCCTCGGCGGTATCGTGACCGCGTTGGGATGTCGGGAGGGCGTCTTCCGCTTGCCGCAGGGGGACCGCCCGTTTGCGCTGTGGCTGCCGCTGACCGAAGCGGCGACCCGTCCGTCCTATTTCGGTTGGGCATTCGATTAAAAAGAAAAGCGACTCATTTTTGCAAATGAGTCGCTTTTCTTTTTATCCCAGTAAGACGTCGCTGACCAGCATCACGCAGAAGCCGACCAACAGCGCGTAAGTCGCTCCCCTCTGACCGCCGTGGGCGTGGGTCTCGGGGATCATTTCGTCGCTGATCACATACAGCATCGTGCCGCCTGCAAAGGCCAACGCAAACGGCAGAATGAAGGAGGCGACGTGAACTGCAAAGTAGCCGACGAGAGTGCCGACCACCTCCACCAGACCGGTTGCCAACGCGCAAAGGAAGGTCTTTTTGGGAGAAACGCCTGCCGCCAGCATCGGGCCGATGATGACCATACCCTCGGGAATATTCTGCAGGGCGATACCGCCTGCGATGAGCAGCGCCTGCGCCGTGTCCCCCGAGCCGAAGCCGACACCGGCCGCAATGCCCTCAGGCAGATTGTGAATGGCAATGGCGGCAACGAACAGCAGTACCTTGTTGAGATCGGCGTTGCGATGCTCCTCCAGATCGGTTCCCACCATCTTGTGCAGGTGCGGAACCAGCTTGTCGATGAGGTTTAAGCACACCGCGCCGGCAAAGATGCCGGCCACCGTGATGAGCAGGCCCCACTGTCCGCCGTATTCCAGCGAGGGGAGGACCAGTCCCAGCACCGCCGCTGCCAGCATCACGCCGGCCGCAAAGGAAAGGACGATATCGGAAAATTTATGGGAGATCTTTTTAAATACGAAACCGATGAGCGAGCCGAAAATCGTGGCGCCGCCGACACCGGCCGCGGTTAACAATACCATATCCATCGAGAACACCTCCGTGTATAGTATACACTTATCGTCATAAAAAGGCAAGTTGAAATCGGAGGAAGCATACAGTATTTCCGACGAGAAATGGGAAAAAGGTTGATTTATTCTAAAAGTTGTGTTAAAATAACACCAAAGCCCTATATATGGGGAATTGTAAGGAGGATATTCTTTATGAAACATTGTCCGAATTGTAACAAACCGTTACCCGAAGACGCGCTGTTCTGCGGCGATTGCGGCACGGCGGCGGAGACGATCGCAGAGGAAGCGGCGGTTGCGGAAGAGGCGGTCGTTGCCGAGGAAATTCCGGCCGTTGAGGTCGCCCCGATCGAGGAGGTCTGCGCCGAGGAAGTTCCTGCCGCGGAGAAGAATGAAGCGCTCAGCGCCGTGGTGGCCAGCGCCAAAGCGCTGCTGGATAAAGTTCCGAAGAAGATTTTGAAGATCGCCGGCGCGGTGTTGGCGGCGGTTATCTTGCTGGTCGTCATCATCTCCCTGTTCAGCGGCGGCACGCCGGATCACGCGCTGTACGTTAAGGATGGCGAGCTGATCTATTCCACCCTGCACAAGGGCGGCGACGTCATCACTGACGAGCCGTCTGTCTACGCGATGCATCAGCTGTCGGCGGATGGCGACAAGCTGTTCTTCGTGGAGGAAGGCGACCTGTACTGGTGCTCCCCGACCAAGCCCGAAAAGGCGCAGAAGATCGCCGGCGACGTTTCCCACTTCCTCGTCAACGAGAAGGGTGACCGCGTTACTTATCAGAAAGAGGGCAACCTCTATCAGAGCAACCTGAAGGATTCCGAAAAGATCGCCTCGGACGTCGAAGGCTTCGTGGTGACCAAGGACGGTAAGAAGGTCTTCTATCAAAGCGAAGGCGCTTACTACGTCCAGAAGGTCGGCAAGGATAAGCGCGACAAGCTCGGCAGCAGCGACAGCATTGATCTGTACCATGTTTCCGAGGATCTGGAGGAGTTCTATTTCACCGACGAAGACAAACTGTACGTCAAGAAATTCAACAAGGATCGCAAGGAGATCGCCCGTGACGTGACCCGCGTGGTCAAGGTGTACGATAACGGCGACGCCTATTATATCACCGAGGACGAAGACGGTGAGAGATCGCTGTACTTCTACAACGGCAACAAGTCCGAGCTCGTTTACGAGAACGTGTCCTCTGTGATGTCTTATGCCGCGGAGAAGCCGGTGCTGATGTTTATGGGCAAGGACGGCGACGATTACGTGAAAATCATCGCGTCCAAGGATAAGACCGAGCTGTTCGAGGTTGAGGATGCCTACAACATCATCTTCTCCGAGGACGGCAAGAAGCTGTACTATCAGGGCGAGAGCGACGAGGACGAGACCACCGATCTGTACGAAACCAAGGTCAACGGCGCCAAGGCGAAGGAAGGCAAGCAGATCGATGAGGACGTCTACAGCTACACGGTAGTGGACGGCAAGGTCATCTGCCGCAAGGAATACAACGAAGAAAAAGAGAGTTACGAGCTGTGGGTGGATGGCAAACGCGCGGATTCCGACGTCGTTTCCATCACTTACGATAAGGAATCGGGCAAGATCTATTACAAGACCGACGACGGCTCGTTCAAGGTGTTCAAGAGCAAGGCCAAGAAGATCTACGACGACGTGGACGATTTCGAGATTCTGCCGGGCGGCCAGGTGCTGTTCCTGTATGACGTGAGCGACAGCAGCGAAGAGGGCGACCTCTATATGTACAAGGGCAGCGGCAAGGCGAAGAAGCTGGACGACAGCGTCAGCTACATCGTGCCGGTGTACAGCATCGACGAGCTGTACGAGATGGTCTTTGCCTCGATCAACTGATACCCTATTCTACCAACAAAAAGAGCGGGAGTGAAAACTCTCGCTCTTTTCTTTGGTAGAGAAAAACGGAGCAAGAAACTTCTTGCTCCGTTTTTTGTTACCAGTTGGCTTTGTACAGCTGATGGGTGGATTTGGCGGTGATGCAATAGTAATGGGCGAGGATCTGATCGTAGGTCCAGCCGTATTCGTTGGCGAAGATGGCGGCGCCGACCTGCGTGTAGCCCATACCGTGACCGTGGGCGGAGACCGAAACGGTCATCGTGTTCCCCTTCATACCGGTCACCACGAACGAGGCGGATTTCCAGCCCATATAGGTGCGTACCTGATGTCCGGTCAAATACACTTTGGAGGAGCCGGATTTGTAGTACAGATTGGTCTTATCGACGTGCGCTCCCGACCAGCTGGTCGCGTACAGCGGATAACAGCCGTCCTTCGTGTCGGCGTAGATGGTCTTGCCGAAGGTGTCGCCCAGCGTTTCCAATAATTCGTCCATCGTCACGGTGACGGTGGAATTGAGGGTGTAGCCGTATTTTTCGCAAAGCTCCACCGTTTCGGGACTGTACACCGGTTGTATGTAGGGGAGATCCCAGCCGGTGTAGTTGTTGCGTGTGGTGCCGGGACAGCTGCCCGAGTAGTAGGCGCAGATGGCTTCCTTGCCGTTGATCAGAATGTTGATGCCGACCACCTCTCCGACCGCTTCGTAAATGCGGCGGTCGTGGGCGAGGTCCAGATTGACGTCCTTGTTGTTCGGCACCCAGAAATTGTAGGTGTATTTGCCGTTGGTGCGTGCCTGATAGCAGAGGTGGGTGTAGGCCGCCACCGCCTGCGCCTTCCAGCCCTCGGTGGAGTTGGGGGCGAAGGAGGCCTGTCCGCATTCCGCCTTGACGATGAAGGTGAGCAACAGCTGCAGATTTTCCTTGGTCTTGTTGTTGTAGGTCTTGCCGCTGTTGGTGTTTTTGACCGTCAGATCAAATTCCGAGTTTGCTTTGCCGCCGCTCTTGAGGGTGGGTGTATACGGCGGCACGGTTACCTTATCCACCGTCGGCCGCACCTGCGCCACCGGTGCGCTTGCTCCACCCGACGGCTTGGTGGTCGAGGTGGTCGGCTTGGTCGTGGTGGTCGTGGTGGTCTTTTTGGTGGTGGTTGTGGTTGTGGTTGTGGTCGTCGTAGTCGTGGTCGTGGTGGTTGTCGTTGTGGTCAGCGACGGCGGCGGTTTTGCGGTGGAGGGGGAGCTTCCGGTTGTCGTTTCCGCCTCCGACGAGGTGACCGAGGAGGTCGGCTCACGGCTTGTCGTGGTGGAGGTGGGGATCTCGGTCGGTGTCTGCTCGATGAT
Source organism: Clostridia bacterium (assembly GCA_017387165.1). Taxonomy (GTDB): domain Bacteria; phylum Bacillota; class Clostridia; order Oscillospirales; family Acutalibacteraceae; genus RGIG426. Next base: position 6,254 of record JAFOFS010000171.1, on the reverse strand, counting down.
CTCTCCCAGTTCGTCCTCGGTCAGCAGACCGAGTGACAACCGCCACAGCAGATCGGCATCCCGCTCGTCCACGACGTTGTTGCGATCGATGTCGGCCTTTCCGCCGCTTGCCTGCAACAACAGGCGTTGATCGAAGCTGTTGATTTTCCTGTCGTTGTTGAGATCGCCTGCAATGACCGGCTCCGGCGTGGTGGCAACCGCCGGACAAATGCCCAGCACCATCGCGCCGACCGCCGCCGCAGCGATCGACCGTTTCAGCCAATATCGGATGAAAACCGCCCCCTTTCGTCAGAATTCCTTTTCATTATATATGAAAATCGTCCGAAAATCAAGTGGGCATTGCTTCCTCCCTGCATAAACCCCGTCACCGTGGCGTATAGTACAATACGAGTTTGGAGGAGGAGTTCCGATGAAACGCTTATTGAGTTTGCTTTTATCGTTGTGTATGCTGGTTGTGCCGCTGACCGCCCGTGCGGAGTGGTTGTATGAGCAGGAATCGGGGGAAACGCCCGAATCGCTCATTCTGGCGACCGAAGCGGAGCTGTGGCAGAACGCGTCCGTTCCGACTGCCGCCGACGGTCTGGATATTCAGGCGAAAGGCGCGGTGCTGATGGAGCTGTCCACCGGGACGCTTTTGTACGAGCAGGACAGTCACACGCCGATGCCCATTGCGTCGGTCACCAAAATTATGACCCTGCTGCTGATTTTTGAGGCGATCGAAAACGGTCGTTTGACTTTAGAGGACGTGGTGACCTGCTCCGGCACGGCCGCCGCCTACGGCGGATCGCAGATCTGGCTGGAGGAGGGGGAGCAGATGACGGTGCACGAGCTGCTCAAAGCGATCGCAGTGGTATCCGCCAACGACGCCTGCGCGATGATGGCGGAGCATTTGAGCGGCAGCGTGGATGCTTTCGTGGCGCAGATGAACGCCCGCGCCGAGCAGCTCGGGATGACCGATACGCATTTCAAGGATTGCTGCGGTCTGGACGATACGGCGGTGTCCTCCGCCGCCGACGTGGCGGTGATGACCCGTGAATTGCTGCGGCATCAGGCGGTCACCAACTACACCACCATCTGGATGGACACCCTGCGCGACGGTCAATCGCAGCTGGTCAATACCAACAAATTGGTACGGTATTATAAAGGCGCCACCGGTATGAAGACCGGCACCACCTCGGGCGCAGGCTATTGCCTTTCCGCTACCGCCGAGCGGGACGGAGTGGCGATGTGCGCCGTGGTGCTGGGGAGCGACACGACCGACCATCGCTTTGCCGGTGCGCGTCAGCTGCTGGATTACGGCTTCGCCAACTATACCGTGTACACGCCGTCGGTGGACGTTGGGCAGATGGAACCGGTGCCGGTGCTGCGTGGTGTGGAACGGCAAGTGGCTCTCACCGTTCGCCCGATGGAGCCCCTTCTGCTGAAGAAAGGGGAGGAGTCGCTGGTCGGCTATCGGGTGACGCTGGCGAAAAACGTGGAAGCCCCCGTGCTGGAGGGGCAGACGCTCGGCAAAGTGGAGGTACTTCTCGGGGAAACGGCTGTCGCCACCTATCCGATTCTCGCCGCTTCTGCGGTGGAACGGATGACGGTGGGGAAGGCGTTTAGTCGGTTGTTGATCGCCCTTTTGGGGGGACATTAACCCTGTCGGCCGGAATTTCGTCGCTTTTGACAGAAAACCGACCGAAAGTTTTCCTGTATTTTTTGAAAAAAATGCTTAAAAACGGTTGCAAAATCTTTCCGAATATAGTACAATAAGACCATAAATCGATGGGTGAATTACCCGTAAGCAAAGGAGTGAAAGTAGTATGGTGACCTTTGACGCTCGTTACGCAGCACCTTTCGTGCGTGAGCATGAGTGGGCCGGTTTGCAGAATGCTGTGACCGCGGCGCACGAAACGCTGACCGCCGGAAACGGTGCCGGTAACGATTTTCTGGGTTGGGTAACGTTGCCCACCGACTACGATAAAGAAGAGTTCGCCCGCATCAAAGCGGCGGCGGCTCGTATGAAAGAAGATACGGACATCCTCGTTGTCATCGGCATCGGTGGGTCTTATCTCGGCGCCCGCGCGGCGATCGAGTTTTTGAAATCCCCGAATTATAACGCCAAGCCGAAGGACACCCCGGATGTCTATTTTTGCGGCAACAGCATCAGCTCGACCGCTCTGCAGGATCTGCTGGATATCTGCGAGGGCAAGCGCGTTTCGGTCAACGTGATCTCCAAATCGGGCACGACGACCGAGCCGGCGATCGCTTTCCGTGTGTTCCGCGCCTACCTCGAAAAGACGGTCGGCGTGGAGGAGGCTCGCCGCCGCATCTACGTGACCACCGATAAGGCACGCGGCACGCTCAAGGGTCTGGCCGACCGTGAGGGCTACGAGACCTTCGTGGTGCCGGATAACGTCGGCGGTCGCTTCTCGGTGCTGACGGCGGTTGGCTTGCTGCCCATCGCCGTTGCCGGCTGCGATATCGACGCTCTGATGGAGGGTGCGGCGCTGGCGCAGAAGGAGCTGTGCGATCCCGATATCGCGAAAAACGCCTGCTACCAATACGCCGCTGCCCGTCAGCTGATGCTGCGCAAGGGCCGTGCGGTGGAACTGATGGTTTCCTATGAGCCGAACGCGACCATGCTCAACGAGTGGTGGAAGCAGCTGTACGGCGAGAGCGAGGGCAAGGACGGCAAGGGTCTGTTCCCCGGCTCGGTGGTGTTCTCCACCGATCTGCATTCGCTCGGTCAGTTCGTGCAGGACGGCGCGAATATCCTGTTCGAAACGGTGATGAATTTCGAGCAGCCGCAGCGTGAATTCATCATTGAAGAAGATCCCGAGAACATCGACGGTCTGAACTTCCTCACCGGCAAGAGCATGGCAGAGGTCAACCGCAAGGCGTTCCTCGGCACGACGCTGGCGCATGCGGACGGCGGCACGCCGACCTTTGTGCTCAACGTCGCGGATAGGCAGGAAAAGTCGCTGGGCTATCTCATCTACTTCTTCGAGAAGGCCTGCGCCATCTCCGGCTATATGCTGGGGGTCAACCCGTTTGACCAGCCGGGTGTTGAGAGCTACAAGAAGAATATGTTTGCCCTGCTGGGCAAGCCCGGCTACGAGTCGGAAAAAGCAGCGTTGGAAGCGCGTCTTTGATGCGTTGACATAAACCCCCGCGGCGGGCAGCCGCAATACATAAAAACGGAGGATAAGACTATGTTGACTATTTTGCTTGGTAAAAAGGGTACCGGTAAGACCAAAAAGTTGCTGGAGCTGTGCGCTGCGGCGACCGAGGCGTCCAACGGTGTCGTTGTATTTATTGAGAAGGATAATACCTTGACTTTGGGCCTGAGCCACAAGACCCGTCTGGCCTGCGCCGACGAGTACGGCGTGTTTGGCTTTGCGGCGCTGTACGGCTATATTGCCGGTATGTGCTCCGCCAACTACGACGTGACCGACGTGTACGTCGATTCCACCATGAAGATCGGCGGCGGCGATCTCGCTTCGCTCGAAGCCTTCGTGGATAAGCTGGACAAGCTGTCCGCTCAGCTCAACATCAACGTGACGCTGTCGGTTTCGGCGGATCTGTCCGAGGTGCCGGCTGACGTCAAGAAGTTTGTGCAGGAACTGTAAAGGAAGCGAAAAACGCTATGAATCCGAACGCTGAAAATCTCAATTACGGTAAGCCTGCCGAGCAGGTGAACGGCGTCACCTATTTCACCCGCGACGATCGCACGGTGGATGGCAAGACGTACGCCTGTATGGCGATTCAGACCCATTTCGTGGAGCGTGGCGAGGACTACGTCGAACTGGTCCGCCGTTACGTCCTGCCGCTGTGGCAGGAGGGGGACGTCGTGTTCTCCAGCGAAAAGGTGGCGGCCATGTGCCAGGACGATACCGTCCAGATGTCGGACGTCAAGCTCGGCTTCTGGGCCAAGTTCCTCTCCAAATTCGCCACCCGTACCACCGCCGGTATCGGTATGGACGAGCCGTATAAATTGCAGCTGGCGATCGATATGAAGGGCTTGCCGCGTATTTTGTGGGCGAGCGTCTGCGGCGCGGTCTGCCGCCTGTTCGGCCGCCGCGGCGTGTTTTATGAGATTGCGGGCAAGGACGTCGCCGGTATCGACGGCTTCTACAGCCACTCATCGTTTGAGGTGTATCACACGATGGCGGTGCTGATGCCGAGCAACCCCGATGCGCTTTGCAAAAAGGTGTATGACCAAACGGGCGTCAGCACGGTGCTGGTGGATGCCAACGACATTAACCAGGAATTGCTGGCGACCTCGCCCGATCTGGCAGATCGCGATCCGAAGAGTCTGCTGGATCTCATTCGGGATAATCCGGCCGGTCAGGACGATGAACTGACCCCGTTTATTCTCATTCGCGAGAAAAAGTAAATCCATTCACCACAGTCCCGATGCTCGTGTATCGGGACTGTTTGGCGTGAATGAGATGACTTCGGACGATTATCGAAAGGAGGCGATCCGGTGCAACAACTGTCGTTTCTGCAAAAAGTGAAAAACGTGCTGATGGGAAAGCTCAACCGCCTGTATTTGGAGGCTACCATCGGTTTTCTCTATCCGCGCATCTATAAAAAATACGCCAAAGCGCCCGTGGACGAGCGCAAGGCGGTGTTTGTCGAGATCCGCTTTACGGGAATCAGCAACAGCTTTCAGCTGCTGTACGACAAGCTGTACGCCGAAACGGAGCTGTCGCTGCGCTGCCACTTCCTGCGTGAGGGGGCGGCAGGACGGATCGAACGGTTGCGCCGCTGTGTGGCGATGCTGAAAGACGTCGCCACCGCCAAATACGTGTTTTTCAATGACAGTACGGCGGTGTTTGCTCGCTTCAACGTTCGCCCCGAAACGGTGATGACGCAGCTTTGGCACGCCTGCGGCGCGTTTAAGCGCTTCGGCTACAGCACGGCGGATTCCCTGTTCGGTGCCTCCCGTCGCTCGCTGGAGCTGTTTCCGCTCAACCGCAATCTCACCCATATCACGGTCAGCAGTCCCGAGGTGATGTGGGCGTATGAGGAAGCGATGAACTATACCCGTGAAAGCGGCGTGGTCAAGCCGCTCGGCTGCAGCCGCACGGATATCTTCTACGACGAGCCGTATGTGTCCGGCGCGTACGAGGCGCTGTATGCGAAATTTCCTGCCGCCAAGGGCAAAAAGGTCATTCTGTACGCCCCGACCGTCCGCGGCAGCGTCCAGACCGCCGAAGCCCCCGACGTGCTGGACGTTGCCCGCCTGCGCGAAGCGCTGGGGGAGGAGTACGTTTTGGTGGTGAAGCACCATCCGTTTGTGAAAAACCGACCGCCGATCCCGACGGACTGCGCCGGCTCGTTTGCGCTGGATCTGTCTGCGGAATTGAGCATCGAGGAGCTGCTCTGTGTCAGCGATATCTGCATTTCGGACTATTCCTCCCTTATTTTCGAGTACTCGTTGTTTGGGCGTCCGATGCTGTTTCTGGCGCACGACCTTGCCGATTACTTTGATTGGCGCGGCTTCTACTACGATTACTACGACCTGACTCCCGGACCGGTGGTGACCGATACCGAGCAGGTGATCGATTTCGTCCTCCATTTGGACGAGCGATTCGATCGGCAGCAGGTGACCGACTTCCGTGAGAAGTTTATGTCCGCCTGTGACGGACACGCGACCGAGCGCATCGTGCAGACGGTGCTCGGGGAAGCGTACGAGAGCGTCAAACGAGCGCATCCTCTGCCGAAGGACGACTACCATCGTATTCCGAAAGCAGATTGACAAACCTTGCCGAGTAAGTTATACTGAAAGATGCAAACTAACAGTTGAGGTGAAAAATATGATTTATGCGGTTATCGCAGCCGGTGGTATCGGCAGCAGAATGGGAAACGTTGAAAAACCAAAGCAGTATCTGATGCTGAAGGACAAGCCCATCATTGCCCATACCGTGGAAAAATTCTACGTAAACAGCGCGTTTGAGAAGATTCTGATCCTTTGCCCCGAGCAGTGGGTCACCTACACCAAGGACGTGCTGACCAAGGCCGGTCTGTCCGACGAGCGTGTGATCGTCCTGCAGGGCGGCGACACCCGTAACGAAACGATTATGAACGCCATCCGCTATATCGAGCAGACCGACGGTCTGGACGATGAAACCATCATCGTCACCCACGATGCGGTGCGTCCGTTCGTGACCGCCCGTATCATTGCGGAAAATATCGAGGCGGCCGTCCGCTACGGCGCAACCGACACGGTCGTGCCGGCCACCGACACCATCGTGGAGAGCCAG
>JAFOFS010000170.1 GCA_017387165.1 Clostridia bacterium | reverse complement strand
GTCCAAATCGGACGAGAATCAGAACGCCTTTATTTCCATGCTGGACGATAAGGATACCATCATCCGTAAGTTCAAGCGTGCGGTCACCGACAGCGAGGCCTGCGTCCGCTACGCCGACGGCAAGGACGGCATCAACAATCTGATGGAGATCTACAGCGCCGTCACCAATAAGACGCTCGAGGAAATCGAGCGTGAGTTCGACGGTCGCGGCTATGGCGACTTTAAGCTCGCGGTGGGCGAAGCGGTAGCCGAAACGCTGGCTCCGATTCAGGCACGCCTGACCGCGCTGATGGCGGATAAGGCGCAGCTGGAGGCGCTGATGAAGCAGAGCGCCGAGCACGCGTCCTACGTGGCCAACCGCACCCTCACCAAGGCGCGCAAGCGCCTCGGCTACGTCAATCTGTAAGAGCACAAAGGCGATTTTTCTGAAAATCGCCTTTGTTTTTTTTTCTTTTTGTCACAAATCGGCCTTCCGTTTCGTTCTATTCAGTGAAAGGGGTGAGAGTATGCAGAACATCCGACTCGTCGAATCCGCGTTCACGCTGGATTCCCTGTACCGTGCTAACCGCGGCCGTATGTACGCCGTGGCGTTTGCGATACTGCACAACGAGCAGGAGGCGGAGGACACCGTCCACGACGCCTTCGTGCGCTTGGCAGAGAATCGCCACCGCCTGCATATCCGCTCCGAGGAGGAAAGTCGGGCGCTCCTGACGGCTATCGCGCGTAACGCCGCCATCGACCGCCTGCGCCGCCGCGACCACCGCTCGGAACCGCTCCCCGAGCAGCTGACCGACCCGACCGATCGCCCCGCCGAAACGGCGGAGGCACACGACCTGCTGGCCGACCTGCGCCGTCTCCCACCGCTTTATCGGGACGTGCTGATGCTGGTCTGCGTGCAGGGGTACAGCCGTCGGGAAACCGCTTCGCTGCTCGGCATTACCGAAGCGACCGTCCGCAAACGCCTCTCCCGTGGACGGGAACTGGTGGACGACCTATTGCAGAAAAGAGGAATGCCCGTATGAAACGAAACGATTCGTTTGAGGAGGCCTTGCGCCTGCTCGCCGAACAGGAAAACGAACAACTGAATACCGCCCCCGAGCACACCTTTTCCGACCGCCACGAACAGCAGATGCAGACGCTTCTTACCCGCCGCGTGCCGCGAAACAACCGCTTGCTGACCTGGGGTCTGTCTGCCGCCGCCTGCCTGGCGGTGGTGGGTGTCGCCTTGATGAGCGGCCTGTTTGATTCTCCCACACCGCCTGCCGTTCCCGACAGCGGCAGCGACGGAGGAGCAGTCGGTGGCATGACAAGCACGACGGCTGCTTTGACCGGAAAGACCGAGATCGTCGATGAAAATATGACCGGACAGACCGAGATCGGCACCCCGGACATCTGGTTGGAAGGTCCGGAGGACGCCACGGCCGGCAACAGCAGCACGCCGCTGTACTCGTATTTTTGCCTGCACCTGAAAGCGGCAACCGTCACCGAAGTGAACGACACCTACCTGACGGTGGTACCCGAGGAAAACACCCTGCAGGGCAACGCCCGCAAATTCTGCGTTCTGCTGCAGGGGGACGACACGCCGTATGCGGTCGGTGACCGCGTGATACTGGAACTGGATCCCTCCAAGATCACCCAACAGACCATCACCGAAACGAACGAGCAAAACGGCACTGTCACCGCCTACTACGTTCACGTTATCGAGCCGATAGCTATTCGCAAGGAGGGATGAGGATGAAACGCCTGCTGTGCTTGCTTTTCTGCCTTTGCCTGCTGACCGCCTGCACCCAAACGCACGTCCGGGATACCGACTTGCCAAAGCCGACCAACAACCTCCCGTTGATCACGCAGCAACCGCAGCAAAAAGACTATACCCAATCGGTGGTACACGCCGCCGCCTACCCGAGCGGACGCCTGCTCTGCCCGGTGGAGGAATCCGTCCCGACCGCTTTCACCTACAACACGGCGCAGACGGTGCTGTCTGCTGCGGACGGAAACGTCGGTTATTCACCTGCCAGCCTGTATTTTGCGCTGACCATGTTTGCGGAGGGAGTCAGCGGCGAAACCGCCGCCGAGCTGGATGCTCTGCTCGGTGAGCGTGGAAACGTCCGCCTGCTGTACGATAAACTGTATAACAACAGCGACGTCGCCCAACTGAAGATCGCCAACTCGCTCTGGATGTCCAAGAATTTTGCGTTCCGTGAGGAGTTCGTCCGCACCATCCGCGACGATCACCGCGCTTCGCTGCTGTCGGTGAACTTCGGGGAAGAAGCCAACGCGCAGATGAGCAAATGGGTGTCCGATCAGACCGCCGGTTTGCTGAATCCCACGTTTATGACCGACGAGCTGACCGTGCTTTCGCTCATCAACACGCTGTATTTCAAGGTCGGCTGGGAGGAGGAATTTTCCCCTTGCGACGACCTGCACTTCCGCCTGCCCGACGGCTCGTCCGCCACCGCCTCCGCGATGACCCACACGTGGCAGGAGGCGACCGTCTATAAGACCGAAAACGCCACCCGCGTCAAGATCGCCTTGCCGGAGGTTGGCTGGATGTACTTCGTTTTGCCGAATGAGAGCGTGCCGCTGAATGCACTCACCGCCTCACCCGAGACGCTGCAGAACGCGTTCTGCGGAGGGGAGAGGGAAGAGGTCAAACTGACCCTCACCCTGCCCAAGGTGGATACCGAGGTGAAACTGGATCTTCGCCCCGTTCTGGCCTCCCTCGGCTGTGAGTCGATGTTTGTGCAGCCCAACCCCGACCTTTCCGGCTTTGTGGACGGCGCAGCGGCGCTGTCGATCACCGGCCTGTCGCAGGGTACCCGTATCCTGTGGGACGAAAAAGGGGTGACCGGCGCCGCGTTTACCGAAATTCTTTGCGGCAACTCCTCGCTGCCGCTTGACCGCCCGGAACTGGCTCTCACCTTTGATCGCCCGTTTTTGTACGGCGTCTTTTCGGGAGATAACGACGCGCTGTTTATCGGCACGATCACCGACCCGGACAAATAGCACCATAACCGCCGCCGCGGTTTAATGTGTATACTCTTTTGACCCGTTTGCGATTTTCACAAACGGGTCTTTTGTTTTGCGATTTTCCGACCACTCTCGACGACAAAACCTTGCGTTTTCCGCCATGGCTTGTCCGCT
>JAFOFS010000169.1 GCA_017387165.1 Clostridia bacterium | reverse complement strand
TGACCAGCGTGCGTTGCCACATGGCACGGGAGGGAGCGCGCATTGAAACGTCCTGTTTGTGCATTCGCTTCATAACAGGCGTCCTCTCATCGGCCCCGCTCGGGCGAAGCCGTTAAAAATCGTATCCGGTATAGGTAAATTCGACCGTCACGACCGTGCCCTTCGGCACTTTTTGATCGAGGGTCGCAGATTGCTTGGAAGCCACCGCCGTGCCACCACCGGTACTGATTCCCGACAGCACCACGTTGATACCCGCTTTTGCCGCGAGTTGGTTGACCTGCGATACCGTTTTACCCATGAAATCGGGAACCGTCGTCATTTCCGGCTCGACGTTTTCGGTATACAACCATACCGTACCGTTCTTCGGAATGGTACTGCCGCTTTCGGGAATCTGCCGCACAACGGTATTTCCGTTACCAATCGTTTTATACGTAAGACCCGCACTGCCGAGTGTGGTGGCGGCGACCGACACCTTCTTGTTCATTACCTGCGGCACGCTCCGATCCAAACCGGCAATTTCTTCCTCGGTATAGTTCGGTTCCACGCCCAGATGCGGGAGAATGTCCTTGAGAATCTTTTTCGCAAGCGGCGCCGCAACGGTACCACCCGATCTGACCGACGGCTCGTCGGCCATCACCAGCACAACCACTTCGGGATTTTCTGCCGGCGCAATACCGCCGAACGAGGCGATGACTTTGATCTTATCCTCGTCCTTTTCATCCTCGGGTCGCGTTTCGGTTTTTTGCGCCGTACCCGTTTTGCCGCCGACACGGTAGCCCGTGATATAGGCGTTCTTGATCGCACCGCCGCTGACGGCGTTTTCCAGCATCGCACACATCCGCTTGGACGTGTCCGCCGAGATCACCTGCCGCTTGACGGTCGGTTCGGTATTTTGAATGACGTTGCCGTCACTGTCCACAATCTTTTGCACGATATACGGTTGCATCAGATAGCCACCGTTCGCCACCGCACACAGTGCCGTCGCCATTTGCAGCGGCGTGACCTTAAACGTCTGACCGATGGAAGAGGTCGCCACGTCCACGGGCTTCATCGTCTCGGGATCGTAATACAGCGACGACGAAACGGACGGTTCGCCGTACAGATCGACGCCCGTCTTGTTCGTAAATCCAAAGCCGACGTAATATTTCGAAAAGAGCTGCGCACCGATCTCACCCGCAAGCTGCACAAACGTCGAGTTACAGGAATTGGCAAACGCATCACGGAAGGGCAGCGTGCCGTGCGAGCGCGGATAGATCCAGCAACGGATCAATTTGTCAGCGATCTGGATCGCACTGCCACAGGTAAATGCCGTCATCTCCGTTACCAAGCCCTCTTCCAGACCGATCGAAGCCGTAAACGTCTTGAACACGGAGCCGGGCTCGTAGAATTCGAGCGCTTTGTTCTTCCACTGCTTTTCGAGCGCCGCTTTACGGGCAGCGGTCTTTTCATCGCCTTCCAGCGTTTCGATAAGTTCTTTGGTCGCAGGATCACTGATCTCGAACGGATTGTTCAGATCGTAGTCACCCTTGGTCGCCATCGCCAGAATCGCACCCGTTTGAGGGTCCATTACGATCGCACAACCACGGTTGGCCGCCTCAAATTCCTGGAGCGTGTCCACCAGATGCTTTTCCGTCACCTGCTGGATATACTCGTCCACCGTCAGCACGAGGCTGTAACCGTCCTCCGCGTCCACCGTATACTCGTAATCCAGCGAGGTCGGCAGCTGGTCGCCCGATGTGTTTTGCGCAATGACCATGCGCCCCGGCGTACCGGCGAGCACGCTGTCGTACTGGCTTTCCAAGCCAACGAGTCCTTTACCGTCGGAGCCGACAAAGCCGATGACCGCGGACAGAAAGCTGTTTTGGGGATACTCGCGCTTGTAGTCAACGACCACGCGGAACACGCCTTCAAGACCGTTCTCATCGACCCACGCAATAAACTCATCACCCACGGCACGATCGACCTTTTCCTTGACGACCTCGTACTGTGAATTGCTTTTTTGCGTCTTGGCATACAGTTCGTCACGATCAACGTCCAGCATCTCCGAGATTTCGTCAGCGATCTTCACCCGCGTTTTCTCTTGATAGATGTTTTTCGGCGCCATGACGATGGTGCACACCTCGCGGGTAAGCGCCAGCG
>JAFOFS010000168.1 GCA_017387165.1 Clostridia bacterium | reverse complement strand
GCCGTATCGCCACCGTTTGTTCGGTATCCCCTTCTCCGGCGGCCGTACCTACGAATGGATGACCGATCAGAATTTAGACGGCGCGTTTGACGACTCCGCCGCGATGGTGGCGGCGCTCAACGCCAAACTGGGTGACACCTCCTATACGGCCGATCAGATCAAAACGGCGGTCACCACCGCCGCCAACGTCACGCTGATCGATACCGCCAGCATCGCTTATGCGTACAACCGCTTGCTGTCGCAGGTCATCTCGGACAGCATCCTGACCTACGCCGGCATCGTCAAGTCGGTCAGCGGCAACAACTGGCTGACCGGCGCCTACAACGGCTACCTGTGGAACTTCACCTCCAGCGAAGGCATCGGCGCCGCGCACACCACCGTCGATTCGCTGCTGGAAAGCGACGTGATCGACTTCATCGCTTCTCCGGTGACTTACGGCGAGCGTATTGCCGGTCACTACCCGAGCGGTATGTCGCTGTCCGAGAGTATTGCCGCTCACGGCAAACTGTACTTCCTCGAGCAGGATAACCGTACCGTATCGGCCAAAGCCGCCAACGGCGAGGCCAACTCGGTCGGTAAAGAATACAGCGTCAAGGATACGGTTGACCAGCTCACCCGCGATATGGCGGTGGATATGGTCAAGAACAACGGCTTCTGGATGCTGGATATGGAGGGCGGCTGGTTCTCGGATGCCGCCGTCGTCGAGCGCATCAAGCAGTTCAAGACTGAATACGACTATTCGCTGTCGCTGGATACCCAAACCAACAGCGAGATCGCGGTCATCATCGGTGACGACACCTACGATTATTTTGCTGACGACCAGCTCGCCGGCAACGCCTCCAAATCGCACTACCTGCTGACGACGCTGTATAAGCAGCAGCGCGTGGAGCTCGGTAAACTCGGTGCCGCCTACGACACCTACGCGTTGTCGGATATCGGCAACAACCTTTCGGATGCCAAACTCGCCTCCTACAAGCTGTTTGTGGTGCTGTCGCCGTTTGGTATGACGGTCGAACAGGCCAACGCCATCAAGGCAACCGGCGCCACCGTTTTGTGGGTGTATCTGCCGGGCGGCGCCTCCAACGTCTCCGCCATCACCGACCATACCGTAAGCGTCGGCACGCAGCTGTCGGTGCTGTCGGCCACCTACGAAGACTACGGCTTCGGTACCACCTCGTATGCGACCGGTCCGAAGGCGACCGTTTCGGGCGGTACTCCGCTGGCCACCTACCCCGACAGCTCGGCGGCGGTGTCCTCCAAGACGGTCACCGGCACCTACAACTACACCTCGGTGTATGCGGCTGTTCCGGGTGTTCCGGCACCGCTGCTGCGGAAGCTGGCGGACGAGGCAGGCGTGCACCGCTACACCGACAATAAGGACGCCATCGTGGAAACCAACGGCAGCTACGTATCGGTCACCGCGCTGCACGCAGGGGAGACCACCGTCACCCTGCCGGAGAGCAAGTTCGTGTACAACGTGCTGACCGGCGCGAGCTACGGCAACACCGCCTCGCTCACGCTGACTCTGGGCGAAAACGAAACGGCGCTGCTCCGCGTCACGGCGGAACAAAGCGGCGCACCGATTGCCACTCCGTCCGACCACGGCGGCGATTCCGAGCTGCCGGCAGGTGCGGTCAACCTCTTAAGCGGCGGCGATTTCTCCGCTGCTACGGCTGCCGGTTGGACCAAATCCGGCAATTTCGCCGCCGATGCGACCGTTGCCGACGGTATGCTTCGGTATAACGACACCACGAGCAGCACGTATCTGGTGTTCAATCGCGTGCAAATCGTTCCCGGCGCGACCTATACCTATTCGCTGTACTACTGGGTCACCGACATCGCCAACACGCAGGTGGATATCCGCGCCCGCGTTTTGACCGCAGACGATAAGCAGCTGTACCTGAAGGAGAACTGGATCACGGAGGTCAGCAACGGCTGGAATCGCCTGTCCTTCACCTTCACGGTGCCGACCGATTACCAGGCCACTACCGAATCGACTTCTTCCGAAATGCGCGTGTGGCTGTACAACGCCGCTGCGCCCAACAGCGCCTATCCGGGCACCATCTATTACGACGACGTGTCGCTGATTTGCGAACAACACTACATTGGCATCGACTACGCCGACCCCAACGACACCATCGGCAATGTGGACTACAACGGCAACTGCGGCGCCAACCGTACCTACATCGAATTCCTCAACGACCTGACCCTGCCGGTGAGCGACTGGGGTACGTATCAAGGCAGCGCCGCTCTTTCCATCGACGGTGCGTCGATTACCGGCTATGCCGCCGGTCTGAACAATCCCTTGAAGTTCCAGGTGTACACCGCTAACGGCTCCGGTGATTTCCGCGGCGCTTCCGAGATGGTCGTTCCGGCAGGTACCACCTTCACCAAAGGCGACACCACCGTCTACTTCGTGCGTGACTTCGTTTTGGAGAAGACCGGAGCCGGCTGGGTGAAAAAGGAACAAATCACCGACCATACCGCCGATGGCGGTCGCTACTCTCCCGATGGCTTCACCACCGCCGACGACATCTTCGTCGGAGCGGGCGAACTGACCACCGGAGCGGGCGGCTTCACCGTCGGTGACGGCGGCTCCCATCCGACCGGCGCAGCGCCGACCTTCGCAGACGGTATCGTATCGGCTGAGGATGTCACCGCTCAGGTGGCCAACGCCAACTACTGGTTTATCAAGACGCCGACCATCACGGTCGAGGCAGGCGCCACCTACCAGCTGTCCTACTACATCTGGGTGACCGATGCTACCAATTTGCAGTACGATATGTACGTGGATCCGAGCATCGCGCCGGTCAAGGCGCACTTGGATTTTGCGCTTAACCGTGCCGGTAAGACCGATGTGAAGATCGGTACAAACTATTACGACCTGACCGCCTCCTCCGCCAACACCGCCGCGATCACCGCGAAGACCGGC
>JAFOFS010000167.1 GCA_017387165.1 Clostridia bacterium | reverse complement strand
CACATCGTGGATCGCGTGGGCGGCGGCGACAGCTTTGGCGCAGGGCTCATCTACTCCATCCTGTCGGGTAAGGACACCCAATCTGCCATTGAGTTTGCCGTGGCCGCATCTGCCCTCAAGCATTCTGTCGAGGGCGACTTCAACCGCGTCAGCGTCTCTGAAGTGGAAAAGCTGGCAGGCGGCGACGGCTCGGGCAGAGTGCAGAGATAACCGCCGCGCAACGCAACCGACATCTACGGCGGCAAGCTCAACCACGAGGGCTACATGTCCGTGGCCAAGCAGCTGGCCGACAAGTTCGGCTTTGAGAAGGTGGCCATCACCCTGCGCACCTCCATCTCTGCCAGCGATAACGACTGGGCCGGTATGCTCTACGACGGCGAGAACTATTGCTTCTCCAAGTCGTATCACCTGCACATCGTCGACCGCGTGGGCGGCGGCGACTCCTTCGGCGGCGGTCTGATCTACGCGCTGCTTTCGGGTAAATCGACGCAGGACGCCATCGAATTCGCGGTGGCGGCTTCGGCGCTCAAGCACTCCATCGAGGGTGACTACAACCGCGTTTCGGTCGCGGAAGTGGAAAAGCTCGCCGGCGGCGACGGCAGCGGCCGTGTCCAGCGCTGATCATCCAACAAAAAACAAGACCTCCGCAGTTTCCAAACTGCGGAGGTCTTTTCATTGCAATAAGTTTTCCTGTATGGCGGCCATTTCGGCAGGCGTGACGCCGATGGAAAGCAGCAGCGATTCGGTCTTTTGCTGCAGTGTTTCGCCGTCGCAGGCGTCCAGAGCGGTTTTCATCATCTGAAAATACGAGGAGTAGGTGCCGACGCGGCTATCGCGAATACCGTAAGAGGAAAAAGAGGTAAACTCATAGTCCTTGACCAGCTCCTCCTCCGAAACGCCGAGCAAAGCCCCCAGAAGAAACGCCACCGTACCGGTGCGATCGGCGCCGCCCGTGCAGTGAAAATAGACGGGATAGCGGCGGTCGTCCGCCAGCAGCGCGAAGCAGCGGCGGTATCCCTCGCGGTATTGCTCCAGGTACTCCAAATAGCCGTTTACGGTGCAAAAGACACGATCAATCGGCAATGGCGGTGTCGGCGCCTTTGCCTCCTGCTCGCCGCGAAGGTCGATCTCGGTGCGGATTCCGAGGTCCTCCAGCAAAACGCGTCGTCCCTCGTCGGTCAATTCAACGGATGGGAAATCGGCGGTTGGGGTCAGCGTACTGCCGCGGTAGACAAGGCCCTGTTTGACGAAGGTATCCCCTGCCGCATAACCGCCGCAATCGCGCAGGTTGGCGACCTTCGGAACGTGCAGGACACGCGGGCCGAAATCAGCGGTTGTAAAGGTGTGCTCCGCGGTTTGCGGCGCGTTCCCCTCCGCTGTCACGCGGACGGTATAGGCGGTCGCTTTATACAGATTATAAACTTCTGCAAAACGAGCAGATGGCGGCAGACGCAGGGTAACACTGTCGGTCGAGTCGGATCGACCATAGGTCACCGTAAAGCCGGCGGCTTCGCCCTCATATTCCCAAGCAATCACAATCGGGCGCACCGCATCGATCATCGGGGAGAAAAAAGAGGTCACCGTTTTTCCGCTTGAGCGCCAATAAGACTGCGCCGTTTCATCAAAGGGGCAACAGCCGTCAAGCGGTGCGGTTATGCGAAGAACAGGCATTCCCTTCACCTCCGAAAAAAATAAAAAGCCGTTTCTTGCGAAACGGCTTTTTAAATTCATTAGCCAATGATCTCGGTCTCGTCCGGATCCATATCGCCCCACGGCCAGCTGGCACCGATCTCGATGGTGTGCAGCTCCGGGATGTTGTGCAGTTCGATTTCCGGCAGTTCGTAAACCTTTTTCATATTTCCAATCTCCTCTCACCAATAGGCGTTGGGTGATCTTTCACCAAATTCGGTATTATTATACTCCAACACCCATTGTTTGTCAATAGTTATTTTTTTGTAAATTATCTTTGAATCAGAGGGACGCCCAGTTGTCCAGGCAGAACTGCAGGAGAGCCAGAGCTTCGGTCTTGTTGAGCTCGGCCTTGGTCAGGTAAGCAGCAACGGCGGAGCCGTCCACACCGTTGTCAATCAATTCGGCCGCGATCGCCTGCGACACGCTGACGACCGAACGCGCAGCCATACCATTCTCGATGCCGTTGGTGGCGTCGTTGTGGCTGTAGATGATCTGATCGCCAACCTTAACATAGGAACGGGCAACGATCTTGAGGTTCATACGGTAAGCGTTCGCGGTGGAGCCGTCCAGACGGGCAAACACCGTGGCGCCGGCCTTCAGATCGGCAAATTCCGCATCCGCAGCGGTCATCTTCGCCACCGCCACGTTCGGGGTGTCGAGGGTGAGTTCGCCGTTCAGCATGGCTTCCGGCAGCATGATGATACCAAACTCGGTCGCGTCCGCCGGGAAGGTCGCGGCATCGGTCACCGCCTGGAAGCGGATGGCCTGAGTCTCGACGCTGGTCTTGATGGTGGCGCCTTCGAGGCTGGAAAACTTGTTTTCCGCGGTGATGATGTTGAAGGAAGCATTGATCGGGGAAGCCGAGACAACATCGCTACCGGTCTTGTTGGAAACGATCAGATCGGACAGGGTCAACGCGGTCGCATCGCCCGCTTCGCCGCCGATGATGTCGAACTTCAGGGTGAACCACTCCGCCTTCGGAGCAACTTCGCCCGCTTTGACGGAGGACACACCAACAAAGCGGATAACGCCGGTGTTCTCATCGGCGTAGACCGTTTCGTCGGCCTGGTTATCCAGAGCAGCAAAATCAGCCGCCAGAACCACGCCGGTGTAATCCAGCACGGACTTATCATAAGTGATGGTGCCTTCCACGGCGCCGACAAGATCCGAAGCGTCATTCACAAAAATGTCCACTTCAATCGACTCGCCGACTTCGCCCTGCACGAAGGTGCGCTGCTCAACGGTAACACCGTCGGCAGAAACGGGCATTGCCACCAAGGTCATAAGCAGCAACAACGCAACTACGATCGAAATCATCTTTTTCATACGGGTTTCCTCCCTTGCCGATACGGCAATGAATTTTCGGAATTCGACATAGACTATTCCTAATAGATATTGTAAAATATAATGGCAAAAAATGCTTGCCTTTATTTAAAAATTTGTATAAATTTCTACTGATGGTTTTTAGTAAAAATCTCGGAATTATTTGCACTTTTTTCCATCTACACACGTTTTATTGTCAATTTCCGGATTTTTAGCGTTTCGGAATGTGACTTTATTTTAATTTCGCCTGCGGTTGACGATCAGCAACAAGCGCAATACCTGCGCCAGCGAAACCGCCAATGCCGCCACATAGGTCAGCGCAGCGGCGGTGAGCACTTTACGGGTGCCGCGTTGCTCCTCGTCGGACAGCAGCAGAGAGGAACGAACGGCGCGCATTGCACGGGCGCTGGCATTGAATTCGGTCGGGAGAGTGACCAGCTGGAACATCGCAGACAGTGCAAAGCACAAGACGCCGAGATAGGCGATCGCAATATACTGCTCCGCGATACCCGAGAGGATCAGACCGATGAGCAAAAGCGGCATCGCCAGCTTGGAGCCGAAGTTGGTCAGCGGCAGGATGGCAGAGCGAATCTTGATAGGAAAATACCCTGTCGCATGCTGCACGGCGTGACCGACCTCGTGACAGGCAATGCCGATCGCCGCCACCGACGTACTGTTGTACACGTCGGCAGACAAACGCACCACGTTGGCTTTCGGGTCGAAGTGGTCGGTCAGTTCCCCGCCGATCTGCTCGATTTTCACGTCGTACAAACCGTTTTCGTCCAGCACCATCCGCGCCGCCTGTGCGCCGCTGATGCCGCGTGCGGAAGGTACGCCGCCAAAACGGCGGTAGGTCGATTTGACACGCGCCGATGCCCATACAGCCAAAATAACCGCCGGCAATACCAAAATAAAATACGTCCAATCAAAATAAAAAAACATTGTGCTTCACCTCAAAAAAAGTATGCCCGTATTTTCGCAAATCACCGCATCGCTTTGCCGATAGTCGTTATCGGTGCGCCTCCAGCCACGCCAACAGGTCAGCATACACCGTTTCGCGGTCGGTTTCGTTGAGTATCTCGTGGCGATCGGTTTCGTACAGCTTGACCTCCACCTGCTGCATACCGACGCGGCGGAAGCTCTCCGCCGCTGCCGCCACGCCTTTTCCGAAATCACCGACCGGATCGTCGGCGCCGGACACAAAAAGCACCGGCAGCGTTTTCGGCATTCGTTCTAACCGGCGACGATCGTGCAGGCGGGAAATGCCGGTAAACATCGCGTGGTAGCCGTTCAGGGTGAACATAAAGCCGCAGCGTGGGTCTTGCACGTAGGCATCCACCATCGCTTCATCCTTACTCAACCAATCGTATGCTGTGCGTGCAGGGGAAAATGCTTTCCCATAGCCGCCAAACGCCATATCGTTAACCAGCTTCCAGCGATAGCGATCGCCGCGGACGAGCATTCCGATGCGCGTCAGCAACCGTCCGGCCTCCACCAAGGCTCGCGGTTGATGACCCGTTCCCATCACAATGGCGCCTGCCAGCGGCGTATCGTAGGTGTACAGATACTGGCGAGCGTAGAACGACCCCATACTGTGTCCCATCAAGAAATACGGGAGGTCGTGATAGGTTTCCTTGGTCAGTCGGGTCAGTTCGAAAAGGTCGGCCAGCAACGCGTCGTTTCCGTCCGTTGCCGCGAAATATCCGTAATTTTCTGCCGCTGCCGAGCCGCCGTGACCGCGGTGGTCGTTGCCGACGACGACATAGCCTGCCGCCGTCAAAAAGCGGGCAAAATCCTCGTATCGCTCAAAAAACTCACACATACCGTGGGCAATCTGCAGCACCGCCACGGGAGCGGTATCCGGCAAATAGCGCACCGCGTGGATAGGCGTGCCATCGGCAGGCGACACGAAAACGAAGCTTTCCTTTTTCACACAGATCTCCCCTTTCGATTGTATATTTTAGCATATTTCGGAGCAATAAGGTGACGCGAATAATCCGAACCTGTTTTTAAAAGGCGGATTTCCGCTCCTCCTTCGTTAAAATACTCGCGAAT
>JAFOFS010000166.1 GCA_017387165.1 Clostridia bacterium | reverse complement strand
GCTGGCAATGAATTTCCTGAAAAGCTTGGTATAAAAAAAAGACCGACTCGCGAGTCGGTCTTTTTTTATTGCGCAGACAGTCGTTACCTCGGCGCTTTTTCTGCCGTTACCGAGCGCAGCACCTTGCGGAATTGCAGAGTAAACAGAACGGCCGTAAAGGTCACGGCGATCAGATCGGCTACCGGCTCGGCGGTGTAAACGCCCAGCGTTTTATCCGGAATCAACTGCGGCATCACGTAGATGAGCGGCAGCAGCAAAACGAATTTCCGCACCACCGCAACGAGGATGGAGCAAGGCGCGTTGCCGATCGACACGAAGGTCATCTGACAGGCGATCTGAACACCGAAAATGCAGAGCACGCCGCAATAGATCCGCAGTGCCGTCGCCGTAAAATCGATGAGCGCCGCATCGGGGGTGAAGATACCGGCGAACACCCGCGGAAACAGCATAATGGACGCCCAGACGGTAACGGAATATGCCAGACACGCCACCAACAAAAGCCGATAGGTTTTCTTCACGCGACCCACGTTTTTGGCGCCGAAGTTGTAGCTTAAGATGGGCTGCGCCCCTTGCGCAATGCCTTGCATCGGCAGCATGGCAAACTGCATCACGCTCGTGAGAATGGTCATCGCGCCAACCGCAATGTCGCCGCCGTATTTCAAAAGAGAGGCATTGAAGCAGACCGAAATGACGCTCTCGCTGCTTTGCATAATAAAGGTGGCGGTACCGAGAGCGATGCACGGCAGAATTCGCTTCAGATCGATGCGGAAATTTTCCTTTTTGAGCTTGAGGCAGGTCTTCTTTCCGCTGAGGAACAGCAGCACCCACACGCACGAAATCGCTTGCGACAGGATGGTGGCCAAGGCGGCGCCCCGTACGCCCATCCGGCATCCGAAGATAAACAGCGGATCCAACGCGATGTTGCTGACCGCGCCGATCAGGACGGTCATCATACTGACCTTGGTGAAGCCTTGCGCCGTGATAAACGCCCCCATACCGAGCGTCAGCTGCACAAAGATGGTGCCGACGGCGTACAGGTTCATATAGGCAACCGCAAAGCCGATGGTATTCTCGCTGGCGCCGAACGCGCGCAGCAGCGGCTCATTCCACAGCAGCAACACGGCGGTCAGCACCGCGGAGATCGCGATCTGCAGGATAAAGCAGCCGCCCATAATCTGTTCGGCGGAGCGGTTATCCCCCTCCCCCATGGCGATCGACGCACGCGGCGCGCCGCCCGAGGCGATCAACGCGGCAAACGCCGATATGATCATAATCAACGGCATACAGACGCCAACGCCGGTCAGCGCCAGACTGCCGTCCTCCGGCATATGACCGATATAAATGCGGTCAACGATATTGTAAAGCATATTGATCAGCTGCGCCACCACCGTGGGGACCGCTAATCGAAAAAGCAATTTTCCGATCGGCGCCGTGCCGAGCATTTCCTTGTTTTCGCTCATTTTCTCACTCCGCAAATTCCAAAATGATCGGTTTTATTATACGCTGTTTGGCGCCGAAATGCAAGTGGAAACACCGTCGCCAACCGCCCATACATCAAAAAAACGGGGTTGCATCCTAGCGGATACAACCCCGTATAAATCGGTTTTCGCTTAAGGTGGCACGAGTAATCCGAACCTGC
>JAFOFS010000165.1 GCA_017387165.1 Clostridia bacterium | reverse complement strand
GATAACGAAACTTCCCATTCTGCTCTGTTTCTCTCTCCCTCCGACTTTTGCCTACGGCAAAATCCACCTCCCTCGTCAGAGGGAGGCAAAACGGTTACCGCAATCTTGCGGCAACATTGTAGGGGCGGCAATCTGCCGCCCGTGAAGCGGCGCAGCAAAAAGCGGCGGTTGCATCAGCAACCGCCGCCCAATGGTTTACAGCAAAGAAGAAGCGTCCACGTATTCGTATCGGGCATCCGAAAGACCGTTTTCGGATACGGTCAGCACCGTACCGCCGTTTAAGGCCGGCGTCCAGTAGCAGCCCATTCCCGTTTTCAGCGCATAGATCCAGCGGATTCCCTCGTAGGAGATCATCGTCGCGATGCGGTGGTCGTGACCGGCCAGCACATGGGTAGTCAAACCGCATTCCTTGATCGTTGCCAGCACGCCGTCATCCGACGGGTAGGAGCAGATCGGCTCCCATTGCACGCCGATACTGTCCTCGTAGCCGACGTTCCACGGCTTCGCCGTCATCGACTCCGCAATAGTCACCTCGCCGCGCGTTTCCTGATCCTTAAGCGCCGCCTCGGAAGCCAGCCGATAGGCGTGCGGCGGAATGTGCAAAAGCAATGCCGCATCGCGGCAGCCGCGATCGCGCAGCGCCGCCACCTGCTGCCTATACCACGCCAACTGGGGAGCCGTCAGTCGCGCCCACGCCTCCTGCGTTTCGCCGTTTTGGTCAATAACGGCTTCTCTGTCGTGGGAGTCCATCATCAAAAGCGCCTGCACCGCCTGTCCCTCCTGCTCGATGAGCAGGACGAAATTGCCGTTGCCCAGCGCCGCGTCACCGCGTTCGTACAGGCACAGCGGATGTTGCAGATAGCGTTCCACCACCCGCTCGACCTCCGCCTGTCCGTTTTGTTGATCGTGGTTTCCCCAGACAAACGACCACGGCACGCCACAGCCGTCCAGCAAATCCGCCAGACAATCGTACGCGTGGTGGTTGCCGGCCCATGCCAGGTCACCCGTAACGGTGATGAGATCCGGCTTGGTCCGCGCCACCAATTCGTTCACCGTATACTCCAGAACGCGGCGCGGCGTCTGTCCCTCCGCCCATTCCGCATCGCTGAGCTGCGGATCGGTAAGATTCAAAATCACAAAATCCTTGTCGGGAAATTTCTGCAAAATTTTCATCAGACTCGCCTCCGCCATCATTATACCATCTTCCCCGACGAAACGCAAGACCATTCCTGCACCCCAAACACCCAAAAATGGTCTTTACATTTATAATAAAAGGAATTATAATGATTGACGGCAAAAAGGAGATGTTGAGTTTGAAAAGTTTTTATTTGAAGCCTAAGTTCTTCTCGGTTATGAAGAACTATTCGTTCGCGCAGTTCACCAAGGACCTGATCGCCGGCGTCATCGTCGCCATCATTGCGCTGCCGCTTTCCATCGCGCTGGCGCTTGCCTCCGGCGTGGCCCCTGCCTGCGGTATCTACACCGCCATTGCGGCAGGCTTCTGCGTGTCGCTGTTCGGCGGCAGCCGCATCCAGATTGCCGGTCCGACGGCGGCGTTTGCCTCCATCGTGGCGGGTATCGTCGCGGCGCAGGGAATGGACGGTCTGTTTATCGCCACCATCCTCGCCGGTGTGCTGCTGATTCTGATGGGCGTGTTCCGCTTTGGCTCGCTCATTAAATTTATCCCCCACACCATCACCACCGGCTTTACCTCGGGTATCGCCCTCATCATTCTCATCGGGCAGATCAAGGATTTCCTCGGCCTGACCTACGCCGACGGCGTCAAGCCGATCGGAACCATCGAAAAGATCGAGGCAAACATTGCCGCGATCGGCAGCTTTTCGTGGCAGGCGCTGGTGGTCGGCGTCGTCAGCCTCGCCATCCTCATCGTGGATCCGAAGCTGGAAAAACGGGTGCCGCCGTCGCTGGTGGCGGTGCTGGTCGGTGCGCTGATGGTCGCGTTCCTCCCCGGCTTCGAGGAGGGAGTGTACACCATCCGCGACCTGTACACCATCCCGTCGGGTCTGCCGAAGGTGGATTTCGCCGGTATGAATTTCAGCTTTGACAAGATTGCAGCGGTGCTGCCCGATGCGCTCACCATCGCGGTGCTGGCCGCCATTGAATCGTTGCTCTCCTGCGTGGTGGCGGACGGTATGATCAACTCCCGACACAACTCCAACGCCGAGCTGGTCGGTCAGGGCATCGGCAACATCGCCTCGGTGCTGTTCGGCGGTATTCCGGCAACCGGTGCCATCGCTCGCACCGCCGCCAACGCCAAAAACGGCGGCAAAACGCCGGTGGCCGGTATGGTACACGCGGTCGTCCTGCTGCTGGTGCTGCTGTTCCTGATGCCGTACGCAGGACTGATCCCGATGCCGACCATCGCCGCCATCCTGTTTATGGTAGCGTACAATATGAGTGAGTGGAAAAAGTTCGTTCGCATCACCAAAACGGCACCGAAAAGCGACATTCTCATTTTGGTGGTCACCTTCGTGCTGACCGTCGTGTTCGACCTGGTGGTCGCGATCGCGGTCGGTATGGTGCTGACGGCTCTGCTGTTTATGAAGCGGATGAGCGACGAGACCTCGGTCAACGGCTGGACCTACATCGATCCCGAAAACGACGCCGACGGCATCGACCTGCGCGTCGTGCCGAGGGACGTGCGCGTGTACGAGATCAGCGGACCGCTGTTCTTCGGCGCCGCCGATAAGATTCCGACCATTATGCTCAAGGATTACACCCACACGCTGATCTTGCGGATGCGCGCCGTGCCGTCGCTGGATTCCACCGCGCTCAACGCGCTGGAGCATCTGTATGAGAAATGCAACAAGCAGGACGTGCGGCTGATCCTCTCCCACGTCAACGAGCAACCGCTGGCGGTTATGCGCAAATCCGGCTTCTACGACAAGGTCGGCGAGGACAATTTCTGCGCCCATATCGACGAAGCGCTGGAAAAAGCAAGCGTGCGATAAATCAAAAAAACATACCCCCGTTCGGCTGAACGGGGGTATGTTTTTGTTTTTTGAATTTGTCGGGAAACGACAGGCGCGATTAAAACAGAATTTTCTGCTTGGAAACGGCGATCGTTTCGTCCGGGATCTTATAATATTTGACGAGTGGCGACAGACTGTGCCCATCCACTTGAACCATCGTTTCGGCGTACGCTTCTGCCCCGCCGGTCACCTCGGCATACAACCGATCACCGTCAGCATACATACGTCCCTGTTTTTTAACCGTGCCCTCTGTTTCCGCATAAAAGAGCTCCGGATTTTCGTGTATATACCATAAGCCTTCCGCCAACCGCATGGTACAGCAGAAATACGCCTCGTACATTTTCGCGTACAGCGTATCCTCCACGCCGTCCAATACCACCGAATCCGTTCCGGCACCACCGTTCGAACGTTGAGCAGTAGCCAGTCCGTTATGATAAACCCGCGCCGCGATCGTTCGGTATGCCGGCTTTCGGGTCACCTTGTATAGCTCCGCCGCAAGAATCAACGAATCCACGATGGCGCAAGGCTCCGTCCAGGTGTCCGGTCTGCCCCACCAGTTCAAATTTTGATAGGTGGCGCTCATTCCGCCGCCGTTGACATACAAATCAAAAATCGATTCCGCACCGTTTCGATAGTACGGATCGCCGGTTTCGTGGTACATACGAAGCATTCCGCGAGCCGCCGTTAGGGTGCAATGTGTCTGTGCCTTTAAGCTCACCTTGTCGATGCCGAGATACACGGCAATCATCTCATCCAACAATTGCTTGAGTCTTTCGTCCTTCAGCAGACGGTAAGCGTGGGACAGGCCGTCAATGCTCATAAACGCACATCCCACGTCACTGGACAGAATCCAGTCGCGAATCGTTCCGATGCGACTGCCGCTAACGTCCCCCATATCCTGCGTGTCGCGATCAACGGGATAGGTGGAAAACTTCCCGATTTTGGGAAGATAAAGATTTTCGACCACACGGCAAACCGTCTGTTTGCAAAACGCATCGCCGAACAATTCATAATGCTCGCACAAGCCACGCAACAACCACGAATGTCCCGACAACTGTTCTTCGTGAATTCTGTCTCCAAAGATCGGGCCGAAATACCCGTCTGCATTTACGTGCTTTTCCATCTGCTCCAGCAGTTGTGCCATACAGGGAATTTCAGCACCGTTGATCTTATAATGGCACACAAAAGCAAGCAATTCCCGCCCCTCTTTGTCGGCGTACCATTCGTAGTCCGGAGGAGAAAACGCTCGGCTGATGTGATAGTAGTCCCCTTCCGCCAGGCGACGGTAGTTTAGCGCAATGCGCGTGTTCAATTCCTTTTTATCAACAGGCAAAATCACCGTAATCCCTCGCTTTGATTCTTTCTATGCACCGTCAGCCGCTATCGTGTCCTCTTTTGAAACGATTCCGTTTTTCATCGTCTTTTTGAATTATAGCTCATAAATATGCTGAAGTCAATGCGATGGATAAAACAAACGAGTAGGATGCCTCGCTCTTATAATTTTCTACCGAGTTCTCGCAAAATATCGACAGCGGGAGCAGGAATTCTGCCAAGAAAATCCGGTCCTACGTTCAAAAGCAGATTGGCGCCGCAGCCATTGCACTTCTGCAGGATGTCCAAGACACTTTCTGCCGATTTCCAATCGTTATCAAAGCTCTTGTATCCCCAAGTCTTGTTGAGGGTAATCGGCGATTCCATCAACGCTTCCGTATAGGTCTCCGGGAGTGTATTATCTCCGCAGGAAACATAGTCGCCCAGGCCGTTTCCGAGTCTGGTGTTCACCAAACAACCCGGCTGATATTGGCGCACCATATCATAAAGCTCCTGCGCTTGCTCCTTTGTTTGTTCGGCCATTGGTGTATCAAACCAAATCAAGCATAAATCGCCGTATTTTGTGAGAATTTCTTTAAGCTGTGGCTTTATTTTCTTTTCAAAACAGATGCGGTAATCTTTCTGTTCATTATCCGGAAAATCCCATGTATTTCCCCAATAACACATCTCTTCTCGTCCCTCATGATAGGACATTTCCGTGTATCCGGCGCCATGCCATTCATGCCAATCCAGGCACTGAGAATAATACAGACCAAGCTTCAAGTCATACTTTTTACACGCTTCGGCGATCTCGGCGATAATATCTCTGCCAAAGGGAGAACCATCTGCTGAATTGTAGTCGTCAACATCCGATTGAAAAAGGCAGAATCCATCATGGTGCTTGCTCGTTACCACAATGTATTCCATGCCCGCCTCTTTAGCAAGCCGCACCCATTCCTCGGCATTAAAGTAAATGGGATTAAAAATATCGGCAAGCAATTCATATTCCTTGATGTTGATCTGAAAACGGTGCATCGCCCATTCGCCGATGGTTTTGATTCTTTGTCCGTTCCATTCGCCGCCAAGAATGCTGTAGAGTCCCCAATGGATCATCAAGCCCATTCTTGCTTCCTTAAACCATTTTTGGTTTTCCTCAAGAGTAACCATAAAACCTCCTGTATTGACAAATATCTACCTATTTGTTAAAATTGTACCGATTAAATTCTAATCCAATTATAATTTTTAAGCCGAAAATCGTCAATGTCAGAGTTAGGCATAACATTGTCAATAATCGAC
This sequence comes from Clostridia bacterium, assembly GCA_017387165.1. Lineage (GTDB taxonomy): Bacteria > Bacillota > Clostridia > Oscillospirales > Acutalibacteraceae > RGIG426. The sequence goes on along the minus strand of JAFOFS010000165.1, from coordinate 1,011 downwards.
TTGGAGGAAAAATGGAAAGTATTGGTCGTATCATTTGCTACGGAACAAGCGTGGCGCCGACAAATTCATGGCACTGCACCGAACACATCGGCATTAACCGGCTTTATTTCATTCATTCGGGAAAAGGCGGGTACCGGCACAATGGCGAAAAGTATCCGTTGTTGCCCAACCATCTTTATTTTATTTCATACACGGTAAATTTTGCTCCCTTTAGCGATCCGAACGACCCCATTAAACATACCTATATCGATTTTGAACTGATCCCTCCGTTTATCACAAACGAGATCCTCCATATTCCGGTAAACGAGGATACAAAAATTTTATCCGCTTTATCTGTGTTTACTGCAGGCGGGACAATGAGCAGACATTGTGATCTTTCTGCCCTACACAGCGATCGGACTTTTTTTGAGCTTTGCAAAATGAGCGTGATTTACTTAGTCAATCAAATCGCAAAGGAAAATAACGTCCAAAGAATCTCCGATAAGGTTGTCACAAAATCACTTGAAATCATTCATAATCATTTACACGATAAACTGTCGGTGAAAGAACTCGCACGCAAATGTTATATGAGCCCCGATGGCTTTATCCGGCATTTTCATCTGATTGTCGGAACAACGCCCTATGCTTATATTAAAAACATTCGGTTGCGAACCGCACGCTGCCTTCGGGAATCCGGAATGAGTATTTCTCAAATTGCCAATGAGGTGGGGTATTCCGACGCCGCTTCTCTTTTACACGCTTTGCAAAACGAGGATGCGTGATCTTCCGACTTCGTCGGAGAAATAGAATGAAATTCGTTCCTTACATATGCTGCAGGCATATGTCACATTTGCGAAGCAACTATTTCATATCGAAGATATTTCACTCGTGCCGCAAGGCACACTTAGCCCCAAAAAAGACCTTGTCTTACGACAAGGTCTTTTTCCTGGCTGTTAAGAACGATTATGATGTCAAGTTTGCAGGATTACTTTATCTGCTTATAACTTGAAAAATATAAATTTGCACCACGGT
>JAFOFS010000015.1 GCA_017387165.1 Clostridia bacterium | reverse complement strand
TGTTTGACAGCGACCGCACACCGCCTGCGTGGGACGGCGACGCCGCCGTATCGGAGGGGGATACCCCCGACGGACGCTATCGCCTGCAGACGGACGGTCAAACCGGCCATCCGCTCCGCTTGAAATTGTTGTCCGCTTCGTGGTCGGCCACCTTTGAAAACTGTACGATTTCGGCTTGAAAATTTCCAAAATTCTACAAAAAGCCTATAATTTTGCGCGGTGATTTGGATTTTTTTTGCAAAATTGATAATTTTGTAAAAAAATTGCTTGACTTTCGTGCGCGAAAGGTATACACTAATTTTATACTGTCGGTTCAAGCGTCGGAGGAGAGGTATGTCTTTCAGCGAAATCAAGGGAACTGCCGCGCGTGACGAGGAGTTTGCTCGCCTGCAGGAGCAGTTTCGCCCCCTGCTGGAGAAGCAGATCAGCCTGTTTGCTGAGCCCGGTGCCGACCTCGATTCTTTGAGCGATTGGCGACAGGAAGCGCTCATCGGCCTGTTCAAGGCGATGGAGCACTACGATCAAGAAAGCGGCATTCCGTTTGCCGCATACGCAAAGGTCTGCATATCCCACCGCCTCATTTCCTACCGCCGCCATATGGAGTGGATGCGGATGCTCCGCCCCCTGTCGGAGGAGGAAGAGGACGCGTTGCCCGACGACGAAGCGATGGCGCCCGAGTCGCAGGCGGTCGCGGAGGCGGAGGAGCAATGGCTGTGGAAGCGGCTGGAGCAGGTGCTCACCGATTTCGAGGTGTCCTGTCTGCGCTGCCATCTGGAAGGCTATTCCTACGAGGAATCGGCCGTCGCATTGCGGACCGAAAGCAAAGCGGTGGATAACGCCCTGCAGCGTGCCCGTCGCAAGCTGCGCAAGCGCCTCGGCGCTCAACCCGACTTTTTCCGGTTTGACCGGTGAAGGTATAAATAATTTTTTTCAAAGCGAGGAAAGATCCATGTACGAAGACAAGACTCTCACCTGCAAAGAATGTGGCCAGCCGTTCGTGTTCACCGCCGGTGAACAGGAATTCTATGCGGAAAAAGGCTTCGAGAACGAGCCGCAGCGCTGCAAGACCTGCCGCGATGCCCGCAAGAACGCCACCCGTGCCACCCGCGAGATGTTTGACGCGACCTGCGCCAATTGTGGCAAGGAGTGCAATGTGCCGTTCAAGCCGCGCGACGAGCGTCCGGTGTATTGCAGCGAGTGCTTTGCGTCCATGAAGGCTGAGGGTTAATTCCACCAACCTGACGGAAACAAGCAAACCGAACGGAGAATGCGAGAGCGTTCTCCGTTTTGTTTTTTTCTATCTTTTTTTATATTTTCTTATGATTTCCCGTCCGATACCCCTTGCAAATCCGGCCGAGGAACTTTATAATAAGAATGGTTAAAATGCAAATTTGCGGACACAATAGTAAGGAGGAAACTCTTATGGCAACGTTGATTACGGGTGGTTCCGGCTTTATCGGCAGCCACACCTGCGTGGAAATGCTGGAGGCAGGTCGCGACATCGTCGTGGTGGATAACTACTGCAACTCCAATCCCGAGGCGCTGCGCCGCGTACGGGAACTGACCGGTAAGGATTTTCCGCAGTATGAGGCGGATGTGCGCGACAAGGCGGCGCTGGCGCGGATTTTCGAGTCGCACGAGATCGACTCGGTCATCCACTTTGCCGGTCTGAAAGCGGTCGGTGAATCGGTGCAGATGCCGATCGAGTACTTTGACAACAACCTCATCAGCACGCTGGTGCTGCTGGAGGTTATGAGAGAATACGGCTGCAAGCGTCTGGTGTTCAGCTCGTCTGCGACGGTGTACGGCGCCGGCAACCAGCCGCCGCTGACCGAGGATATGCCGCTGGGCGTCCCCACCAATCCGTACGGTCGCACCAAGTCGATGATCGAGGATATCCTGCGTGATCTCTGCATCGCGGACAAGGAATTTTCGGCGGTGCTGCTGCGCTATTTCAATCCCATCGGCGCGCATCCGTCCGGTCGTATCGGTGAAAACCCCAACGGTATCCCGAACAACCTGATGCCGTACGTGACGCAGGTGGCGGTCGGTCGCCTGCCGAAGCTGTCGGTGTTCGGTGACGACTACGACACCCCCGACGGCACCTGCCTGCGCGACTATATCCACGTGGTGGATCTGGCGCGTGGCCACCTCTGCGCGGTGGACTACTCCGCGACCCACACCGGCGCCGAAGCCATCAACCTCGGCACGGGCGAAGGCTACAGTGTTCTGGATCTGGTCAAGACCTTTATGAAGGTCACCGATATGGACGTGCCGTACGTCATCGCCCCCCGTCGCGACGGCGACCTGCCGGCGGTGTATTCCTGCCCCGATAAGGCGAAAAAGCTGCTCGGCTGGCAGACCGAATACGGACTGGAGGAAATGTGCCGCGATTCCTGGAACTGGCAGAAGAACAACCCCAACGGCTTTAACAACTGAAAACCGCCGCTATTGTAGCGGAAATTCCGCCCCGATTTGGTTAAAATGACTAAATCGGGGCGCGATTTTACACGGATTGTGAAAATCTTTCATATATTATCAACAAGTATTGCATTTTTTTGACGAGTAAGCTATAATATCAGCATACCCCGATGCGAAAGGATGGATACCAATGGCAAAAACCGCGAACAAAACGGGACTGAAAGAAGCGATCGAGGCCAAGCTGCTGCACAATTTTTCGGTGCAGCCGGAGGCGGCGACCGATGAAAATTATTACAACGCGCTGGTGCTGGTGCTGCGTGACCGTATGCGAGAGATGCGTGTCAAGTATATTTCTCAAGCCAAAAAGCAGCAGTGCAAGCAGGTGTACTACCTCTGTATGGAATTTTTGATGGGTCGTTCCCTCAAGAACACCCTCTTCAATATGAACCTGACCGAGGAAGCCGCCGAGGCGCTTGCCGCCAACGGGGTCAGATCCATAC
>JAFOFS010000164.1 GCA_017387165.1 Clostridia bacterium | reverse complement strand
GTCAAGGCGATCGAGAAATGAGTGATTTCCCGTGGCATTTGTTCCACTACGCCGCGCTCGGGTCGTTGGCTTCGCTCAACGCCCCGTATCCGTACAACACGGCGGGGCCGTTGACGGTCGCCGCCCTGGCATTTATATCCCCGCTCTCGGAAACCGAACGTGAAAAACCGCGGTCGGAACGGTGAAAGGAGCAGCAAAAAGGGACGGATCTCTCCGTCCCTTTTTGTTATGTGCAGGTTATTCCTTCAGCATGGCGCGGTACAGCCGCAGATAATCGTTGGCGGAGCGACCCCAGCTGAAATCGCTGTCCATCGCCCGATCGATGATACCCGACCAGTCGGCGGAATGGTACGCCGCAACCGCGCGGCGCAGCGCATGGAGCATATCGTCGGCGTTGTAGGTCTGGAAGGTGAAGCCGTTGCCCTCACCGTCCCCGGCATCGTGGATGCTGTCCTTCAAGCCACCGGTTTCACGCACCACCGGAATGGTGCCGTAGCGGCAGGCCACCATCTGCGCCAAGCCGCAAGGCTCGCTCTGGGACGGCATCAGGAAGATGTCCGCGCCGGCGTAGATGCGACGAGCCAGCGCCGGAATGAAGCCGGCGCGGTACGCCACGCGATCGGCGTAGCGGCTCTGCAGATCGCGGAAGAAATTCTCATACGACCAGTCGCCCGAGCGGAGCACCACCAGCTGGGCATCCGTTTCGCTCAGCAGCTGCTCAATGCGCGCTTTGACCAGATCCAGACCCTTGTGAGAAACCAGACGGGTCACCATACCGATGATCGGGCGGTCAGCCGTCTGCGGCAGTCCCATTTCCTCCTGCAAGGCGGCCTTGCACGCCACCTTGCCCGAACGGTCCTCGCGGGTGTAGTTGACCACCAGATTTTTGTCCGTTTCGGGGTTGTAGCCATCCACGTCAATACCGTTGAGAATGCCCGACAGCTTCCATTTACGCGCCTCAAGCATATCGTTCATTCCGTGCGCAAACCACGGATCGAGAATTTCGGTCGCGTAGGTCGGGCTGACGGTGGACACGCGATGAGCGGTCTCGATGGCGCCCTTCATCAAATTGATGCAGCCGCCCATTTCCAGCACCGAGGCGCTGTCCTTCGGGATACCGAACACGTCCTCCAAAATTTCCATCCCATACTGTCCCTGATACTGGATGTTGTGGATGGTGAAAAGGGTCTTGATATCGGTATAGAACGGATCGTGCGCGTAGTACAGCGACTGATACACCGGCACCAGCGCCGACTGCCAATCGTTGGCGTGGATCACGTCGGGACGGAAATTGATCTGCTTGATCATTTCCAACACCGCACGGGAGAAAAACGCGAAGCGCTCGGCATCGTCGTAATGGCCGTACAGACCGGCACGCTTGAAATAATATTGATTATCCAGCAGATAGTAGATGACACCGTCCACCTTCGCCTCGAACACGCCGCAATACTGGCGACGCCAGGCAACCGGCACCGAAAAGCTGGTGAGGAAGGTCATCTGCTCCCGCAGGCTCTGCGGAATGGATTCGTACAGCGGCAGCACCACACGGCAACCGCACAGGCGGCGGCGCAGCTCCTTGGGGAGAGAGCCGGCCACGTCCGCCAAACCACCCGAGGCGACGAAGGGAAGCGCCTCGCTCGCTACGTATAAAACTTTCATTGGCTTGCGTTTCCTCTCTTTCGTCGATCAGATGGTACGTCCTTTGTTGACGTACAACGGATAGGTCGGCGCACCGCGCAGCACGCGGCCTTCGCTGACCGTCACCTGCTTATCCAGCGCCACGTTTTCCAGCACCGCGCCTTTCTTGACGACGCTGCCCTCCATCAAAATGCAGTTGCGGACGGTGGCGCCCTTTTCAATACGGACGTTGCGGAACAGGAGCGAATCGGTGACCGTACCGTCGATGTACGCACCGTCTGCCACCAGCGAGCCGGTCATATCGGAGTTCAGACCGTACACCGCAGGCGCGCAGTCGTGCACGCGGGTATACACCGGATAGTCGCTCGGGAACAGCTTGGCGCGGATATCCTTATCCATCAGCGCCATATTGGCGTCGAAATAGCTCTGCAGATTGGAGATGACCATCGTAAACTCCGGCACCTCGTAGCCACGGATGCGACCGGCGACGACACGCGTCTGCAGAATGTCGCGATCAAAGTTCATCTTGCCGCAGGAGAAGGCGTCGTCCACCATTTCCATCAGCTTTTGGCGCGCCATTACGTACAGACCGATGCCGTAGTTGACCTCACCGGACGGAGCGGAGCCGATCCGCATCTCGGTCACACGGCCGCTCTCGGTCACCTCCATCGTCATCACCGACGGGATATCGGGGCAAGTGCCGACCTTGTAGGCGACGGTGATCTCGGCGTCCGAGGCGATGTGCTTTTCCACCAGCGCCTTATAATTGATGTTGCCGATGACGTAGCAGTCCGACAAAATGACGTACTCCTCGGGGCAGGTTTCCAGCCATTCACGGATATCGTGAAGCGGAACGATGCGTCCCTCGTACTCGGTCGGAGTGGCGCCCAGCGCCGGTTGCATGCTCAGACCCTTCTTTTTACGGGAAAGATCCCACGCCTTACCGCTGCCGATGTGGTTCATCAGCGAAAGATATTTTTTGGTCGTCACGATGCCGACGTTGTTGTAGCCGGCGTGGACGAGATTGGAAAGCGGAAAATCCACCAGGCGGTAACGACCGCCGAACGGAATGGAACCAAGCGCACGGACGGCGGTCAGTTCATTCATCATATCGTCGTGCAGATTGGGAAAAATCAATCCGCAAGCTCCGGTATTCTTCATTACTGCTCGCCCCCTTTCTGATCCTCTTCGATCATCGCTTTGGCCGGTACTTTCACACCGGCGCCGATGCGGATGCCGCTGGCGACCACCGCCACGCCCCATTCATCGAGATTTTCCATTTCCTCCGGCTTTTCACCGACAACGGCGCCCTCCTCAACCACGGTATTCTCCGCCAGGATCGCATACTGCACCTTGGCGTTTTTACCGACGTGAGCACCCGGCATCAGGATCGCGTCCACGATCTCGGCGCCTTCCTCGACCACAACGCCGGGGAACGCGATGGAGAACTCCATATTGCCTTCGATCTGACCGCCTTCGCAAATCATACTGTTTTGCACCTTGGCGTTCTTGCCGATGTAGTGCGGCGGCAGACCGCTGGTACGGGAATAGATGCGCCAGTTTTTGTCGCTCATATTCAGCGGCACGTTCGGATCCAGCAGGTCCATATTGGCTTCCCACAGGCTGTCGATGGTACCGACGTCTTTCCAATAGCCGTCAAAACGGTAGGTATACAGCTTTTCGCCGTTGCCCAACATATTCGGGATGATGTTCTTGCCGAAGTCGTTGGAGGAGTTCTCGTCCGCTTCGTCCTCCACCAGATAACGGCGGAGCTTCTCCCAGGTGAAGATGTAAATGCCCATCGACGCGAGGTTGGACTTCGGGTGGGCAGGCTTCTCCTCAAACTCATAGATGGAGCCGTCGGGATTGGCGTTCATAATGCCGAAGCGCTTGGCCTCCTCCATCTCCACCTCCAGCACGGCGATGGTGCAGTCGGCGTTCTTCTCTTTGTGCGCTTCGATCATCTTGGAATAGTCCATTTTGTAGATGTGGTCGCCCGAAAGCACCAGCACGTATTCGGGATCGTAACGCTCGATGAACGCAATGTTCTGATAGATGG
>JAFOFS010000163.1 GCA_017387165.1 Clostridia bacterium | reverse complement strand
CGGCCATCGTTGGTATGGCGGCGGCATTCCGGGAGGCAGTTGCCGATCGCGAAAAGAACGCGGCGTATCTGACCGCCCTCCGCGATAAGCTGATCGCCGGTCTGTCGGCTGTTCCGCACGCGGTCTTAAACGGCGATCCGCAAAACCGCCTGCCCGGCAACGTGCACTTCTGCTTTGAGGGCATCGAGGGCGAATCCCTCCTGCTTTTGCTGGATGCCAAGGGCATCCGCGCCAGCTCCGGCTCGGCTTGCACCTCCGGCTCGTTGGATCCGTCCCACGTGCTGCTGGCGATCGGCCGTCCGCACGAGATCGCCCACGGCTCGCTCCGCTTGTCCCTCTCTCCCGAAAACACCGAGGAGCAGGTGGACTATATGCTGCAGGCCATCCCCGAGGTCGTCGCCTACCTGCGCGGTATGTCGCCGGTATGGCGCGATATGGTCGAGGGTCGCAAAGAATTTATCATTAAGTGAGGATACGAAAATGGCATTATACAGTGAGAAAGTAATGGACCACTTCCAAAACCCCCGTAACGTCGGCGTAATCGAAAATGCCGACGGCGTCGGTGAGGTGGGCAACGCCCGTTGCGGCGATATTATGAAGATCTATCTCAAGATCGAGAACGACGTCATCGTGGACGTCAAGTTCGAGACCTTTGGTTGCGGCAGTGCCATTGCGTCCAGCTCGATGGCGACCGAAATGATCAAGGGCAAGCCGCTTGCCGAAGCGCTGACCCTGACCAACAAGGCGGTCGCGGAGGCGCTGGACGGTCTGCCGCCCCACAAAATGCATTGCTCGGTGCTGGCGGAGGAAGCCATCAAGAAAGCGGTGCAGAACTACTACGATAACAACGGCATCGCCTACGACCCTGCCGATTTCCCGAATTGCCACGACTGCGAACATTGCGGAATGTGACGATGGAGAAGATACTGGTCGCGATGAGCGGCGGCGTGGATTCCACCGTGACCGCCTACCTGCTGCAGCAGGCGGGCTGCGACGTCATCGGCGGTATGATGCGGCTGTATGAGAGTGAGACTGCCTGCGGCTCGACCGCCGACGCGGAGGATGCCCGCCGTGTGGCGGAGCGCCTCGGAATTCCGTTTCACCTGTTCACCTGTACCGATGCGTTCAAGACGGCGGTGATGGACCGCTTTGCGGCGGCGTATGAGCGAGGGGAGACCCCCAATCCCTGCGTCGATTGCAACCGCTATATGAAATTCGGTTGGCTGTTGGATCGTGCCCGTTTGCTCGGCTGCGATGGGATGGCAACCGGTCACTACGCCCGTGTTGAGCGGGAGGAAGACCGCTGGCTTTTGAAGAAAGCCGCCGATCTTTCCAAGGATCAAAGCTATTTCTTATACGCGCTGACGCAGGAACAACTGGCGCGTGTCCGCTTTCCGCTCGGCTCGCTCACCAAGGACGAGGCGCGTCAGATCGCGGAAACGCAGGGCTTTCAAAACGCCCGTAAAAAAGATAGCCAGGATATCTGCTTCGTGCCAAACGGCGACTACGCGGCGGTCATCCGCCGCCTGACCGGACGCGACTATCCGTCCGGCAACTTCGTCGATCGGGACGGGCGTGTGCTCGGCACCCATAAGGGACTGATCCACTACACCGTCGGTCAGCGAAAAGGTCTCGGCTTGTCACTGCCGGCGCCGCTGTACGTCTGCGAAAAGCGAACGGCGGACAACGCGGTGGTGCTCGGTCCGGGAGAAGCGTTGCTTTCTGCCGAGCTGACCGCCTGCGACTGCAACTGGATCAAATGGGAAACACCGCCGCCCTCTTTCCAGTGTGCGGCGCGTATCCGCTATCAGCATAAAGAACAACCGGCTACCGTTTATCCGCAGGAAAACGGCAAGATGCAGGTGGTGTTCGACCAACCCCAGCGCGCTGCCGCCAAGGGTCAGGCTGTCGTCCTGTACGACGGCGACACGGTGCTCGGCGGCGGTACGATCTGTGATGGATGAGGAGAGAATGGGATGAATAAGATTGCGACTTTTTTCCGCCGTGTAGCGTCGGGAAGCTTCAAGCGCTTTTTCCGTAATTTGGAAACGGTGCACGAGGAATCGGGCAAAAACCGCATCGCCTTGTTTGTGGATATGGTGTGGTGTATGTTCGTCTACGGCATCGGTTATCTGGATTATATGACCTTCGGCTTTGCGTATATCGGCAAGGATAAGCGCAAGACCTTTATGACGATGGACGACAACATCGCGTTGGTGCGCCGCCTCAATCAACGGGAGGCGTACGACGTGTTTGATAACAAGCTCCTCTTTGACCGTACCTTCGCGGAGTACTTAAAGCGCGATTTTGTCGATTTAAACGACGGCTTTGAAAAGTTCGCCGCTTTCTGCGAGGGAAAAACCTGCTTTTTCGCCAAACAGCCCGACTCGTTTGGCGGTCTCGGCGTGCAGAAGATCATCCTCGAGGGTCAGGATTTGGCGGCGCTGTATGCGGAGCTGGTCGAAAAGAAGATGTTCCTCGCGGAGGAGGCCATCACCCAGCACCCGACGATGAACAAGCTGTGCGCCCGTTCGGTCAACACCATCCGTATCGTCACCATCTTGAGTGACAGCGGCAAGGCGCACTTCATCTATGCGCTGGTGCGTATCGGCAGCGGCAAAAACGACGTGGACAACGTCACCAGCGGCGGTATGTATACGCTGCTGTCGCCCGACGGCGTCATCACTCATCCCGTTTTCTGCGACAAGACGGTGTCCTACTACACCGAACACCCGAACAACGGTCAGCCGCTTATCGGCTTTGAGATTCCCTGCTTCCACGAGGCGGTGGAGCTCTGCCTGAAGGCGGCGCAGGTGGAAAAACGGATGCGTTACGTCGGTTGGGACGTTGCGATCACCCCCGACGGCCCCGTCTTTGTGGAGGGGAACAACCTCCCCGGCTACGATATGCCGCAAAACCACCGCTTCCACGACGACGGCTGCGGTCTCAAGGCGGCGTTTGAAGCGGCGATCAACGATTGAGGAGATGCCGATGAAACGCGTTTTTGCTTTGTTGACGGCGGCGCTGCTGCTCGCGGCGATCGGTTGCCGTGCCACACCGGACAACGGCGGTGAGATCACCACCACCACGACGACCGCCTCCACCACCGTCCACCGCAATCCCGACCTCGGCAATCAGCCGCAGGAGAACGGCCGCCCCTCCACTCTGCCGGCGAAGACCTACGCGCTGCAGACCGATGATCCGCTGCGCCGCGCCACCATCACGCTGGCGCCGTACAACGATCGCTTTTCCATCATTCTGCCGTCCGATCAAACCTGCCAGCCGTACGGCACTTACCGTGTCAGCGGCGATAAGCTGGTGTTGACCGCCGATGACAGCGGAGGTGACCTCTACGTTTTCCGTATGACCGGCAACACGCTGGTGTTTCTGGCCTCGGAATCCACCCCGTTTCCGGCAATCAACGCCATCACCGACGGCGCGGTTTTTGCTTGATTTTGGAAGGACACGCAACAAACAACCCCTCCCTTGCGTATGCATAGCGCAAAGGAGGGGTTTTCTATGTTTGTTCAGTTGTTGCAATGGCTGTCGCAAATGATGTTTATGGCGCTGCACGTGCTGCGCACCGGCTCGTTCCCCAAACCGCTCTCACCCGAGGAGGAGCGGGAAATGCTCTGCCGCTATCATCGCGACGGCGACCAAGACGCTCGCGCAGCACTCATCGAGCACAACCTGCGGCTGGTTGCGCATATCGTGAAAAAGTACAGCCACGGCGCCGCCGATCCCGACGATCTGATCAGTATCGGCACCATCGGTCTGATCAAAGCGGTGGAAACCTTCGATTGCTCCAAGCAAAACCGCTTTGTTTCGTATGCCTCGCGCTGTATCGAGAATGAAATCCTGATGCATTTCCGTGCCAATCGTAAGACGCTGTCGGACATTTCGGTTTCCGAACCGATCGATACCGACAAGGAGGGACACCCGTTGACCCTGCTGGATATTCTGGCGGATGAGGACGATATGGTCGGACACCTGGAGGATAAGCTCAACGGTGCCAAACTCCACCGCTATATTGCGGAATGCCTGGACGACCGCGAAAAAGAGGTGCTGGGACTTCGCTACGGCCTGTGCGGTCGCCCGTTGACGCAACGGGAGGTGGGACGTAAACTGGATATTTCGCGTTCCTACGTTTCCCGTATTGAAAAAGCCGCCTTGCAAAAGCTCCGCGACCGCTTCGAACGCGGTGATCCCATTCCCCCGAAACAACGCTGAAAAGCGGCTCGGATTGTTCCGAGCCGCTTTTTTCGGTTATTGTCGCTTCATTTGACGCAGGAAGCAGAGAACCGCAAGAAGAAACAACGCGCCGGCATAACCCAGCACCCACCACAGATGGGGGAGGAGAGAGGCAAAATCACCTGCCAGCGCCGCCCGTTCCAGCTCGACGGCATGGACGAACGGCAGGGCGTAAGCCAATTTTTTAAAGCCGCCGCCGACCAACTCCAAATCAAACCAAACGCCGGACATCCACGCGGTCAGATTGGTGAGCATTGCCCCGCAAATACCGCCGACCTGCTTGTCGTTCAACAGGCTGCCGCACAGCAATCCCAGCGCAATGAACAGCAGCGATACCGGCAGGATCAACAGCACCGCCCATACGATGCCGACCGTCGGGTTCAACCCGAGCAGCATCGCGGCGAGATAACAGATGACGCACTGCGCGACCGCAATCGGCAGAAGGGGGAGCGTGTACCCGAGAATAAAGTCGATCGGCTTCATCGGAGTGGTGTACAAACGCCGCAAAAGCGAACTGCCGCGGTCTTTGGCGATCAGGCTTGCGGAAAACAGGGACACAAAGGACAGTCCGAAGATGGTGATACCCGGCGTCAGCTGTTGAATTTCAAACAGCGGCACGGGGATGTTTGCCTGGATGGCGCTGAGCAGCAACAGCAGCACGAGCGGAAATCCCAATCCGAAACAGACGGTGAGCGGATCTCGCAGGATTTCCTTGCCGTTACGCCCTGCAAAAGTCAGCATTTTCATTTTTCTGCCTCCTTGACCAACCGCACAAATGCCTGCTCAAGGCTGTCGGTCTCGGCCGTTTTTTTGATGTTTTCGACGGTGTCGCAGAGCAATAACCGCCCATCCTTCATAATGGCGACGCGGTCGGACAGCGCCTCTGCTTCCTCCATATAATGGGTGGTCAGCAGAATGGTGATCTTGCCCTTCAACGAACGGATGAGATCCCACAGATCGCTCCGCGCCAGCACGTCCAAACCCAACGTCGGCTCGTCCAGAAACAGCACTTCCGGCTCGCTGATCAGCGCCATCGCGATACTCAGCCGTCGCTGCCAGCCTCCCGAGAGCTTACCCGCTTTTTTGTTCGCCACCTCGGACAGACCAAACTGCCCGAACAGCTCGGCTATTTTCGCTTCTTGCTTTTCCTTGGAAAACCCGTGTATTCCGCCGATCAGCCGCAGGTTTTCGATCACGGTCAACGACGGCGCGACCGCCGTTTCCTGCGGAGAGACCGCAATGGTCTCCTTCACCTTGTCGGCAGCGGTGAGAATGCTGTGACCGTGCAAAAACGCCTCGCCGCCGGTCGGCTTGGTGAGGGTGGACAGCATTTTGATGGTGGTGGTCTTGCCGGCTCCGTTGACCCCGAGCAGCGAGAGAAGCTCCCCCTGCCGCACCGTCAGCGTCAAGCCGTCCACCGCAACCGTGTCCTTGTATTTCTTTGTCAGATTCTCGATTCGGATGGCATCCATCGCTTTCACTCCATTCCGTACTGCTTACGCAGTCCCTGATATACATCGGTCAGCATACGGCTGACCAGTTCCCACTCCAGATCAACAAACCGTGTCGCCAGCATAGAGGCAATGCCGTGGACACACGTCCACATCTCCAGCTGAAACAGCTTCGCTTCATCGCCCGAAAGCCCCGTGTTTTTCTGCACCAGCCGCTCCATTTGATCGTTCAGCAGATCACTTTCGGGAATGCGCTCGTCCGATCGGTCGCGCATATACAACAGCTTGAATAATTCCCGTTCTTCTTTAGCAAAGCGGATGTACGCCATACCGCTGCACTTATAAGCGGGATATTCGCCGCGTTCGATCTCCTGTCGAATGTACTGTCCGCATAGGTTGTAGGCGTACGCCACCACTGCCGATCGCAGCTCCTCCATCGACGCGAAATTGGAAAACAACGGCTGGGTGGAACACCCCAACGCCGCGGCGACCTGACGGGCGCCCAGCGCCTCTGCGCCCTGCTCCCGTACGACCCCGACGGCAGCGCTGACAATATCTTCTTTCGTAATCTTCACTTTCGGCGGCATAGCGCACCTCCATAAATAGCAAATGATATATAACGCTTATTATTTTATCAAGAGTCGCCTTGTTTGTCAAGAGGGGGAGAGGCAGACGCACTTGCTTTTTTGTCTTTAAAGGGGAGGGCAAAAACGCAACCGTGTACAATATAGCCAAAATCGAGTTCGATTTCACCTTGCTTTTCGTACACATATGCGTATATACTGTTATCAAGGGGAAGTGTACCCTGAAATTGACAGCAAGGGAGCGACAAGTATGAAGCGAATCGTATCCGTGGTTCTTTGTGCGGCACTGCTGCTCGGCATTACGCCGATGCTGGCGTTTCCGCAGGTAACCGCCGAAGGTCAAGAGGAGGTAACGGGCTTGATCATCGAAAACGCCGATTTTGAAACAACGGCTGATGATGAAATTCCCGGTTGGGCGTTGCTCAGCGGTGTGATTATGCCCAGTGGTGAACTGGCGATCACCGATGCGGAACACCGCAGCGGCAGCCACAGCTTGTCCATCACGCCGATCTCTACTTTCAGTAACACCAATATTTCGGTGGTGTACAGCGGTGGTATCCTGGGTATTCGCGATGGCTATACCTACACGGCCGGTGCCTATTTTAAGGGTGACATCGCTCCCTCCATCTCCATCCGTTTCTATAATATGTACAGCGTGGAGGTAACCTCTGCTACCGTCAAGGCCACGGGCGAAGCCACCGCCGATTGGACGCGTCTTGAAGTGAGCGGTACGGTGCCGTCCGGTGCGTTGTTCGCGCGTGTGTTGGTAGAAGGCAATGGCGACGGCACGCTGTACGTTGACGACGTGGATATCACCGAAGATCCGCTTCCCGACGGTCAGTCCAAACCCGTAGCTTACGGCACGCAGGTGCCGGACGGTTCGTTTGAAAAGGCCGCCGCCGGCACGGACACTCCGTGGGTGTTGGAGCAGAGCGGCTCGGGCAAGTGGTTGATGGAAAGCTCCGACCAAGTCGGTCGTATGGAAAATTCCGTCGACGGCACCACGACTGCCTTGCGCTTTTATTCTTTTGATCCTTTGAGCACCACTCCGTCTTTCAGTACGATGGCGATTCCGGTAACCCCGGGCGAAACCTATTCTTACTCGCTGCAATCGCGCAGCAGCAAAGCGGATTACGGTATCAACCGCGTATACATCAAATATTATAACAGCGCTGACGTTCCGGGCGTGGCGACCTGCCTCAGCTACTCCACCAATTCCGACCGTGCCCGTCCGAACTGGGGAACCCAAAACGGTTCGTTGGTCGCTCCTGCCGGTGCCACCCATATGCGCATTGAAGTCCAGTTGCCTAAACTTGCTGCGTGGAATACGGGTGAGTGGGGCACCACCCGTTGGACGGAAATTGACAACCTGGTGGTTACCGACAGCGCCGGTAACGTCGTGTTTGAGGATGATTTTTCCGAAGAAGTCAACAGCACCAAAGAGGCGCTGAAGCCTGCCAACATCACCACCGACGGCTCGGCCGCCGTCAAGATGGGTGCCGGTCGTTTGGTTGGCGGCAACATTCCGATTTTGCAAGGCAAGGAATACACGCTGACCGCCGAGATTAACAGTGACGTGTACAATTCGGTCGCCCTGATTATGGAATACTATAATCAAAACGACATGGCAATTCGTACCTATTACAATGCCAATACTACTACGGGAACGGCCGAACAGGTTGCTATCACTTCCGTTGCTCCCGACACGGCGGTTTATATGAAGCCGGTTTTGCTGGTGACCACCGGCACGGCGTATATCGACAACGTGCAAATGTACGCAATCACCGATTCCATCTCAAACTTCTCCTTTGAACAGGTGAATGCCTATGCCGGCAGCGGCAACTTCCCGATGCAGTGGCGCACCGAGGGCGACGTGGATGCGTGGTCGGTCAGCAGTCCGAAAAACGATATGCCCAACCGCACGATGGGCTTGAAAGTGACAGGCAACGGCAGCGTGTATTCGTCGATGATGAAAGCCACGGCGGGCGAGTCGTATTTGGCGCGTATTCAGGCCTCCTCCGCTAACGGCGGCGGTCTGCGCTTGGCGTTCTTTGATGCAAACTTTAAGGCAATCGGCGCCGGCGAGCTTACGTCGTTTGCCGGTAAGGCGTGGACGCGTTATGCCGCCTCCGGCACCGCGCCGGCCAATACTGCCTACGTCGCATTTGAGCTGGTTGCCGCTGAGGGGGACGATTTCTGCGTAGACGCGGCAGATTTCAGCACGGCTCTGTTGGATATCGGTGACGATACGCAGATGTTCCTGGATGACTACGTCCTTGCTTCGATGGATGGCTTTGACCGCGTGTTCCACGAAGGCGTGGATGCCGGTACGGTGCTGACCAAGGAGGATGCGGGTCCTTGGGAAAAGAACGGACCGTACGTCTACGGAACCGCTTTCTACGACGAAGAAGAACAGATCTATAAGATGTGGTACCTCGGTCACAATCTGGTGGATGCCTCCAGCTATGGCGGTATTTCGTGGTACACCTGTTATGCCACCAGCCCGGATGGCATCAACTGGACTCGCCCGAATCTCGGTTTGGTCGAATACGGCGGCAATACGGATAACAACATCGTCAACACCGTCCACCTTGCCAGCGTGTTCAAACAGTCCAAAGAGGATGAACCGGACGATGCCAAGCGCTACATTATGATCTATCAGGATTTCGAGTTGCTTGAGCAGAACGGCGGCAGTGCGCCGACCTATTCCTACGCCTATTCATCTGACGGTATTCATTGGGGGAAAGGCACCACCTTTACCCCCGGCTGGGACGTTATCACCGCCGGTTGGGATGACGATAACAAGCAGTTTATCACCCTGCAGAAGGTGAATATCCACGGCCGCCGCGACCAGCACTTTATGACCGGTACTCCGGATGAGTGGTCGGTGCCGCTGGATGCGATTGCGTTGGCGGATATTCAGGACACGTTGGAATGCTATCGTGCCGATACCTACGGCACCGGCTTTTACGTCAAGGATGGCAACTACTTTGCGTTTGACTGGCTGTTCCTGATTCCGGGAGGCGCCGACACCAACGTCACCCATATTATGGATGGCTACAAGGACGTTCGCCTTGGCTACAGCCGCGATCTGACCGAAGACTGGCAGCGCCCGATGGCAACTCCGATTATTCCGCAAGGCAGCAAAGAGGACGTTCGTTATACTTTCAGCACCGTTGCGTATGCGATTGATGTCGGCGATGAGATTTGGCTGTATACCAGCGGCGGCGATACCGACCACGGCGGTCAGCTGGTTTGGGATCCGGTCAATCAGCAGTACACCACCTACTACGGTAATCGCAGCTGTGAACTGTTTATTACCAAATGGCGTGCTGACGGCTTTGCTTCGCTGAATGCGGGCAGCAGCACCGGTGTGATCACCACCAAATCCTTGCTGTTCGACGGCAACAAACTGCTGTTGAACGCCAACGCCGCGGGCGGCAGCATCCGTGTGGAACTGCTGGACGAAAACGGCGACCCGATTGACGGCTTTACGGCGGCAGAATGTGACGCCATCACCACCGACAGTGTCAAGCACGTGGTTTCGTGGAACGGCAACAACGATCTCTCTGCCTTGGAGGACACCGCTGTTCAGGTGCGTGTATACGCAGAAAACAGCGAAGTGTATTCGTTCCGCTTCAGCGATACGGCGCCCAGCGGTTATGAGCCGCCGACGCCGATCGTGGAAACGGTGCTGGAATACGAAGCGAAGGAACTGCTTCCGTTCAGCTCCACCGGCTACGTTCGTTTTGCCAAGAATGCGGACAGCAGCAATTTCCAGATGTTTATGAGCAGTGACGGCGCGCATTATGACCAGACCTACGGCAGCAGCGGAAATAAGGATGCCCTTATTCATCGCTTTACGGCGCCGAGCGACGGTACGCTGATTATTGATACGGCGTTTACTACCGACGGTACAGCCAACGATTTGGGCATCCGTTCCGGTAATGCGGATTGGCACGCGGATTATCCCGCCAAGTATGCGATTGCGGATAAAAACGGAAAGATCGTATTCCCGCGTAACGGCGAATTCGGTACGGTTTCGTATGGAAACTCGGCCGGTATTCCGCAATCCGATCCTGTGACGATTGAGGTCAAAGCCGGCGATGCGGTTGACTTTATTCTGTTGGATACCTACGGCGGCGGTATTCCGATGTTCTTCGAAGCGCGTTTGTTTATGGATGTCGTTGCGGAAGAAAACTATGTCGGCGGTCCGAACGGCTCGCTGACCGGTACCAACTTCAACCAGCAGGGCGAAGGCGGTTGGTATTATATGTACGCCGATTCGATGGAGCTGGTTACGCGGGTTGTCGGTGACACCAACGCCGACAGTGTCGTGGATGTGTGCGACGTGGTCAAATTAAAACTGCTTGCGGACACGCAGCCCTCCAACCTCTCTCGCTACGATATGTGCGTGGATGGTTTGCTGGATGAAAAGGACGTGAATGCCCTGCGGAAATATCTGCTCGGCTTAATCCCGACCCCCAGGTTTAACCCTTGATTTTCACGCCAAAGGGCGACCGTATGCT
>JAFOFS010000162.1 GCA_017387165.1 Clostridia bacterium | reverse complement strand
TTGCGGATACCTTCCCCGGCCGCGAAACGCTGGTGAGTATGGGCTCCGGCATCAAAGGAATGTTTGGTCTGCGTTCGCAGGGTATCGTGCAAAGCGATCAGTACGGCGAGGCCGATTCCATCGGCACGCTGCCGCCCTCCACGACCACCACAACTACCGGCAACGGTACCACAGACGTCAACGCCACGACCACCACGACCACCACTTACAGCGGTCCGAAGTGGGAACCGGACGAGGATCTGAAGGGGCAGCACGAGGCGCTGGATAATTTGGTGATCGACGGCGGCACCGCCTACGAATACTACCACTTCAACCAGTCGCTGGCAGACGGCTACGTGCAGACCATCTCCCGCGCAGGCAGCCTGCTGGGGGATATCAAGACCTACAACCTCATCGTCCCGACCTCCATCGACATTATGCTGCCGCCCGATCAGCAGCCGGCAGGCGTCTCCAGCCAAAAGGACGCGCTGGAATACTTCTCGGCGTGGATTCAGCACAACAACCCGAACGTTAAGGTGATCAATCCGCGCGAGTCGCTGCTGGCACACAATCAGGAATATATTTATTTCCATTCGGATCATCACTGGACGGCGCTGGGCGCGTACTACGCCTATCTGGACTTTGCCAAGGCGGCCGGTCTGACCCCCGTCAAGCTGGAAGACGCCTTTGAAACGCTGACCTTCGACGGCTTCCGCGGCACCTTCTACGGCACGGCAGAGGCGGCCGGTTATCGCCTGTCGGCCGATACCGTCTACGCCTACGAGCCGAAGGACGACGTCAGCATGGAATTCGTCCAGAACGACGGACAGACGCTGGCGTGGCCGGTCATTATGGACGTGACCGACTGGGCGGCCTCCTCCAAGTACAACTGCTTCATCGGCGGCGACCAGCCTCTGGCGACCATCGTCAACGACAGCATCGAGGACGATTCCGCCATCATCATCGTCAAGGACTCCTACGGCAACGCCTTTACCCCGTTCCTGACGGCGCATTACCACACCGTCTACGTGGTTGACCCGCGTCACTTCAACGACGTGTTCGACCAGACGCTGTCGGAATTCGCCATCGAAAAGGGCGTGGACGCGGTGCTGTTCCTCAACAACATCGGCGCTACGCGCAACCCCGTCGTGGTGCCGGCTCTGTCCGACCTGGTCGGTTAAAGCAAAAACAAAACCCACCCCTGCTCTGCAGAGGTGGGTTTTTATGTTACAGAATGATCGGTGCGTCCTCGCAGCAGGGGGCGGCAACCAGCAGGCGGTAATCCAAAAATTCCTGCATTCCGGCCGCGGCAAGGCGGCTTTTGGCGGTCAGCTCCGCGAGCTTCGGCGTGTTGTTTTCGCGGCTTAAGTGACCGAGCAGGAAGCGGACAGTGCCGCTTTCCACCAGATACGGCAGCAAGGCGGCGCAGGCATCGTTGGACAGGTGTCCGTGAGAGCTTAAGATGCGTTCCTTCAACGGATAGGGATACGGGCCCTCGCGCAGCATCTTGAGGTCGTGGTTGGACTCCAGCAACACCGTCTTACAGCCGCACAGCTCGTGGCGGATCTCCTCGGTGACCACGCCGGTATCGGTTGCCAGCGCAAAACGCGTGCCGTCGGCAAAGGTGACCTTGTACCCAATCGGCTGGGCGGCATCGTGGGACAGCGCAAACGGGCGGATCTCCATATCCGCGCATTCCACGCCGGCGGCGGTCATTTCGCGCAGCGGAATGGCGGCATCCAGCGACGGCTCCAGCTTCAAAAGCGTCCCGTAGGAAGCGTATACCGGCAGACCGTATTTTTTCGCCAGCACGCGGATGCCGTTCGTGTGGTCGGTATGCTCGTGGGTGACGAAAATGCCGGCCAGCGTTGCCGGATCGATACTGCGCGCCGTCAGCGCCTCGACAATCCGTTTGGCAGAAACGCCGGCATCGATCAGCAGACCGCCACGGGTGGTCGCCACGTATGTACAGTTTCCGGAGCTTCCCGAAAACAGGGGGCAGATTTTGGGCATTTCGGTTCCTCTTTTCACAAAAAGAGCAGGTCATTCGACCTGCTCTTTGGTTTTGGTTTATGCCCGACGGGCGAACGGAGAGGGGATCTCCACCCGACAGATCTCCGCACCGACGGCGCGCAGTTTTTCGATGAAATACTCATAGCCGCGTTCGATGTAATGGACGTCGTCGATCTCGGTGACGCCTTGCGCCGCCAGGCCGGCGATGACCATCGCCGCGCCGGCGCGGAGGTCAAACGCTTTGACGGGGGCACCGGTCAGCATCGGCACACCCTCGAATACCGCCACCTTGCCGTTGACCGTCGCCTGTGCGCCCATACGGCGCAGCTCATCGACGTAGCGGAAGCGGTTCTCCCACACCGTGTCGGTCACGATGCTTGTCCCATCGGACAACGCAAGCAACACCGCGATCTGCGGCTGCATATCGGTCGGGAATCCGGGGTGCGGCATCGTCTTGACGTTGCAGTGCTTGATCGGACCCTCCATCTTCACACGCACCATATCGTCGATTTCCTCGACCGAGGCGCCCATTTCGGTCAGCTTGGCCGAGATGGATTCCAGGTGCTTCGGAATGACGTTTTTGATCAGCAGGTCGCCGCGGGTCGCCGCCGCGATTGCCATAAAGGTACCTGCCTCGATCTGATCGGGGATGATGGAATAGGTGGTGCCGTGCAGATGCGGCACGCCGCAGATCTTGATGACGTCGGTACCGGCGCCACGGATATCCGCGCCCATCGCGTTCAAGAAGTTGGCCACGTCAACGATGTGCGGCTCTTTTGCGGCGTTTTCCAGAATGGTGATGCCGCGAGCCTTGACCGCTGCCAGCATAATGTTGATGGTCGCACCGACCGACACCACGTCCAGATAGATGGAGTTGCCGATCAGCTGCGAGGCGGTCGCCTCAATCATACCGTTTTCGATCATCGCCGGGACGTAAGCGCGCAGCGCGGTGAAGCCTTTCAGGTGCTGGTCGATCGGGCGGACGCCGAAGTTACAGCCGCCGGGGAGGGACACCTTGGCGGTGCCGAACTTGCCGAGCAGGCTGCCGAGGAAGTAGTACGACGCACGCATATTGCGGGCGAGGTCGTGCGGCACGACGTGGGAACAGATGGTACGGGGATCGATCTCGACGGTGGTCTTGTTGATCATCCGCACCTTCGCGCCGAGCGCCTTCAAAATATCAAACGACACGAAGATATCCGAAATGTTCGGGATGTTCTCGATGCGGCACGGGCCGTCCGACAGCACCACGGCGGGAATAACCGCCACGGCGGCGTTCTTCGCACCGCCGATGGTCACTTCACCCACCAGGCGACGACCGCCCTCAATGCGGTAACGACTCATATTCCCACCCCCTTCGTAACGTTTACTGTCTTAAAGACGCATATATACAGATATAGTATACCACAATCTCGCCAAAAATCAACCCCTCCACCCGTAAATCAAAATTTATTTTTTTTGTGATTTCGGTTGCAATTCGATATAAGACAGTTTATAATAAAATGTACGAAAACTCTTTCTGTGCGAGGTGCTCTCTTATGTCAAAAAATCTTCAGCTGCGGCGGCTGACGGCAGCCGCTTTGTTGGCGGCCTTTTGCTACGTGGCCACCACCTTTTTGCGGATTCCGACGGTACTCGGCTACATCAATCTCGGGGATGCGTTTGTTCTGCTCGGCGGCGGTCTGCTCGGTCCGCTGTACGGTGGGCTGGCAGGCGGAATCGGCTCCGGCCTTTCGGATCTGTTCGGCTATCCGCAGTACGCGCCGGTCACGCTGGTGGTCAAGGGCGCGATGGGCTTGCTGTTGGGCGTGTTTGCCCGCTGGGCAGCGAAACGCCCGACACTGACGGCAACCCTGCTTCGCCTGCTCGGCGCCGTGCTGGCGGAGCTTGTGATGATCGGCGGCTATCCCGCCTACGAAACGGTGTTGTACGGCTTCGGTGCGGCGGTCGCGGCGGTACCGTTTAACGCCCTGCAGGGCGCGGTCGGCATCCTTTTGTTTATGCTCCTCTTCCCCCTACTTGACAAACCCTTCCGCAAGCGGATATAAGAAAAAAGGACTTCACAGTTGTGAAGTCCTTTTTTGGTGCCGCTGACCGGGGTCGAACCGGTACGATGTTTCCACCGAGGGATTTTAAGTCCCTTGTGTCTGCCTATTCCACCACAGCGGC
>JAFOFS010000014.1 GCA_017387165.1 Clostridia bacterium | reverse complement strand
GCGGAGGAAGAAACCGCCGTTGTCGAAGAAATCGTCGAAGAAGCGGTTGAGGAAGTCAAGCCGGTTGCAGAAGAGACCGCGGAGGAGGAAGAAGCCCCCGTCGCGGAGGAAGCCGTTCCGGCGGTTTCCCGTATTGTGGAGCCGGAGGAAACGGTGGAGGAAGAACCCTCCCGTTTCGCCAATTTGGAGTTTGGCGAGAACTACGAAACGCTGGAACCCCTCGAGAACAAGAAAGGCTTTTTCGGCCGTAAAAAGTAATTTCGATGCCGAACCGCCGTTTGGCGGTTCGGTGTTCTGTTAGATAAGGTGAAGCTTATGTTTATCTTCGGTTGCTTGCTGTCGGTTGCTCTGCTGGTCGGCGTTGACCAACTCACCAAGTGGTGGTCGGTGACGCAATTGGCCGGAACCGATGGGATCCCGCTGTGGAAAGGCGTTTTTGAACTGACCTATGTGGAAAACCGCGGCGCGGCGTTCGGTATGCTGCAAAATCAGCAATGGCTGTTTGTCGCCGTGACGCTGGTGATGCTGGCGCTGGTTGGCATCTTGCTGTTCGGCAGCAAGGCGTACCGCCATCCGCTGTCGGTCGGTGCCGGCGTGCTGATCATTGCCGGCGGCATCGGCAATCTGATTGACCGCCTGGTCAACGGCTTCGTGGTGGATTTTCTGAATTTCACCCTCATTGATTTCCCTGTGTTCAATTTTGCCGATATCTGCGTGACGGTCGGTGCGGCGGTTGCCGTCATCTACCTCATCTTCTTTGACGGAAAACAAGCCAAGGAGAGCACCAATGGAACAGAAGACGATCAGCTGGTTATGGGATCCGACGACGAGACCTGACAAAGCACTGGCGGAACAACTGGACGTGACCCGTTCGACGGTGCAGAAATGGATGGCGGAGGGTCTGATCACACTGGATGGTCGTCCGCTGACCAAAAATGCGCACCCGAAACCGGGGGAGATCATCACCGTCTGTATTCCCGATCCCGTCCCCTCGGAGGTACTGCCGCAGGCGATTCCGCTGGATATCCTGTATGAGGACGACGACCTGCTGGTGGTGAATAAGCCGAAGGGTATGGTGGTGCATCCGGCCGCAGGACACGCCGACGGCACGCTGGTCAATGCGCTGCTGGCGCACTGCGGCGATTCGCTGTCGGGCATCGGCGGCGTGACACGCCCCGGTATCGTCCACCGCATCGACAAGGACACCAGCGGTCTGCTGATGGTTGCCAAAAACGATAAAGCGCACCAGCATCTGGCGGCGCAGATCAAGGAGCACAGCTTCACTCGCGTGTACGAAACGGTGGTCATCGGCCACCTGCGCGAGGAAAAGGGAACGGTCAACGCCCCCATCGGGCGCCACCCGACCGACCGCAAGAAAATGGCGATCACCACCAAAAATTCCCGTTCTGCCGTCAGTCACTACGAGGTGCTGGCGCGCTACGACGGCTACGACCATGTCCGCGTGCGGCTGGAAACGGGACGCACCCACCAGATCCGCGTCCACCTCTCCTCCCTCGGCCACCCCGTTGCAGGGGACACGGTGTACGGCCCGTCGAAATCCACCCTCGGTCTGCAGGGACAATGCCTGCACGCCCGTACGGTCGGGTTTATCCACCCGACCACCGGCGCGTATATGGAGTTTACAAGCGACCTGCCGCCGTATTTCACGGCGTTTTTGGCAAAACTGAAAGGATGTTAAGTATGGAATACCACATTTCCGAGCCGATGAGCAAGATCAGCCCTTCGGCTATTCGTGAAATTCTGAAATATTCGAGCGACCCCGAGGTGGTGCCGTTCTCGGCAGGCAACCCTGCTCCCGAGGCGTTCCCCGTCGATCGCATTGCGGAGATCTCCGCCCGTATTCTGCGTGAGCAACCCATCACCGCGCTGCAGTACGGCGCGACCGAGGGCTACACGCCGCTGCGTGACTACCTCGTGCGGTATTTAAAGGAGTTCCACGGTATCGCCACCGAGGGGGATAACCTCATCATCACCTCCGGCGCGCAGCAGATTATGGAGCTGCTGGCCAAGAGTCTGTGTGACCGCGGCGACGTGGTCATCATGGAGGACCCGAGCTTTATCGGCTCGCTCAATTCCTTCCGCTCGCTCGGCGTGCGTCTGGTCGGCGTTCCCGTTCAGCCGGATGGTATGGATATGGACAAACTGGAGCAGGCGCTGCAGGCCAACCCGAACGCTCGCTTTATTTACACCATCCCGAACTTCCAGAATCCGACCGGCGTCACCATGTCGTCGGAGAAACGTCAGAGCCTGTATGCGCTTGCCAAGCAGTACGGCGTGATGATTCTGGAGGACAACCCGTACGGTGACCTCCGCTTCGCCGGAGAAACCATCCCGACGGTCAAATCGCTGGATACCGACGGCATCGTGGTGTATGCCGGCAGCTTTTCCAAGGTGCTGGCTCCCGGCATCCGCGTCGGCTTCGCGGTCGGTCCCGACCCCGTGGTGCGGAAAATGACGGTTGCCAAGCAGGGCGAGGACGTCCACACCAATATGTGGGCGCAGATGATCACCTACGAATTCCTGCAGGAGGGCTTCCCCGAGCATCTGGAACGCCTCCGCGCCATCTACCGCAAAAAAGCGGAGCTGATGATGCAGCTGTGTGACAAATATCTGGTGCCGCAGGGCATCACCTACCTCCCCGTTGAGGGCGGTCTGTTCCTGTGGGCGACGCTGCCCGACGGCGTCGATATGCCCCGCTTCTGCACCGAGGCGGTGCGTGACCGCAAGGTCGCGTTCGTCCCCGGCACGGCCTTCTCGGTCGATCCGAGCGTTCCGTGCCAATCCTTCCGTCTGAACTATTCCACCCCGACCGACGAGGCAATGCTTCGCGGTATGGCCATTCTCGGCGACTTCGCGGCCGATTTCTTGAAAGGATGATTTCCTATGGCAGAAACCGTTATCGAGCGTAAGAAACGCGCTCTCAGTATGATTCAGCCCTCGGGTATCCCGACGCTGGGCAACTACCTCGGCGCTCTGCGCAACTGGGTGGATCTGCAAGAAGAACTGGATTGCTTCTTTGCGGTTGCCGACCTGCACGCCATCACCGTGCGTCAGGAACCGAGCAAGCTGCGCCAGCAGATCTATCAGACCTATGCGCTGCTGCTGGCCATCGGCCTTGACCCCGAAAAGAGCCTGGTCTTTTCCCAGTCCCACGTCGCGGCGCATACCGAGCTGGCATGGCTGCTGGCCTGCAACACCCAGTTCGGTGAACTGTCCCGTATGACCCAGTTTAAGGACAAATCCGCCAAGCACGCCGACAACATCAACCTCGGCCTGTTTGCGTATCCGACGCTGATGGCGGCGGATATCCTGCTGTATCAGCCGGACTACGTCCCCGTCGGCGCGGATCAGAAGCAGCATTGCGAGCTGGCGCGTGACCTGGCGACTCGCTTCAACAATACCTACGGCAACACCTTCGTGATGCCGGAGCCGTATATTATGAAGACCGGCGCCCGTGTGCGTTCGCTGCAGGATCCGACCAAGAAAATGTCCAAATCGGACGAGAATCAGAACGCCTTTATTTCCATGCTGGACGACAAGGATACCATCATCCGCAAGTTCAAGCGTGCGGTCACCGACAGCGAGGCCTGCGTCCGCTACGCCGACGGCAAGGACGGCATCAACAATCTGATGGAGATCTACAGCGCCGT
>JAFOFS010000161.1 GCA_017387165.1 Clostridia bacterium | reverse complement strand
GATCCATAAACAGAATTTGATAGGCACCGATCCGGAGAATTTCCCACACGGTCGGATGTAAACGGGATAAAGGACGATTGCAGCACTGCGCCAAAAAATGATCCAAAGTCAAGCGACGCTCTTCTACGCCGTAAACCAGGCGCGAAAGCAAGGAACGTTCCGCGTCGGACATCGTCTCGCGACGCAGAAGATTATCCAACATGATATGGGAGTATCCGTGCGAGAGATGCAGTTTTTGAAGAATTTTTGCTGCTTCAACGCGGGCGTTTTCCACCATATAACCGTTTCCTTTACGCTATAATCGTTCCGATCGGGAGAGCGTGTCCACGGACAAAATCAGCCGCAGGCATACTCTTGCTGTTTTCCGCCTGAACCTGCTCCAATACCAACGTGTAACCGTCGCCGCAGGCGATCTGCAACGGCTGAAGCGAAACCAGCGCACCTGCCGCCGCATCGGTTTTCTCACCAACCGACGAACGCCAGACCTTAAGACGGCCTCCGTTCCATTGGCAAGTGGCCACCGGCCACGGATTCAAACCACGCACTTGATTGTGCAAAACCGCGGCGGACTTGCTCCAATCCAGCGGGCTCAATGCTTTATCCAGCATCGGAGCGTAGGTGACCCCTTCCTCCGGCTGGGGCGTTGCGGTCAATTCGCCCGCCTCTAACGCACGGATGGTAGAAGAAAGAACCTCTGCCCCGTCCTCGGCGAGCAGCTCGTACAATTCACCGGAGGTCATATTCTCGGGAATCGACCGCTTGATCACCTGCAAAATATCGCCGGTATCCAACCCGACGCTCATCTGCATCGTTGCTACGCCCGTTTCCGCGTCACCGTTGATCACCGACCATTGGATCGGTGCGGCGCCTCGATACTTCGGCAACAACGAGGCGTGAACGTTGATGCAACCGTAGACCGGCAAGCGGAGCAACCGCTCTGAAAGAATGCGTCCATAAGCCGCAACAACCATTAAATCGGGCTTATAGGAGGCCAGTTTTTCATAAACCTCATCCGTTTTCAATATCGGCGGTTGAAAAATCTCCAAATTATGCGTCAAGGCTTCTGCCTTTACGGCTGTAGGCGTCAGAATCTGTTTTCTTCCGACGGGTTTATCCGGTTGGGAAACAACCAAAACCACCTCGTGGCCATCCTTGACCAAGCGGCGAAGAGACGGCACGGCAAAGGCCGGCGTTCCCATAAAAATAATCCGCATTGCGTTATCCTCTTTGCTTTATTCTTCTTCGGGGCGCAGCATACTGCTGGCTTTTTCGGTAAACAAAATGCCATCCAAATGATCGTATTCATGGCAGATGCAACGCGCACCTAAATCCTCTGCCGACAAGGTAAACTCCTTGCCATATCGATCCTGCGCCTTGAGGATAACTTTCTTCGGGCGCTCGACAATCCCCCATTTTCCGGGGCTGGAAAGACAACCTTCCGTTCCCTCCTGCTTCCCCTTCTTTGCGATAATCATCGGGTTGATCGCTTCGATCAGACCATCGCCAACATCCATCACAAAGAAACGGCGCAGAATGCCGACCTGCGGCGCCGCAAGGCCGACGCCGTTCGCTTGCTCCATCGTTTCCGCCATATCGTCCAACTGTTCCCACAAGCGCTCGCCGAACTCCGTGACGGGGCGGCACACCTTGTGCAGTTGCTCTTCTTTTTCATTTAAGATGGTACGAATTGCCATACGTTTTCTCCTCACATCATAACCGACGGATCGATGTCCGCAAAGACGGTTACGTTCTTATAACGACTACTCCGCCCAAACTCCTGCAACAGATCGGACACTACCTGACGAGTCTTGACGGTATTGCGGGTTTTAATAAGCAGTTTGTAACGATATTTGCCCGATATTTTGGCAACGACAGCAGGCGAAATATCCAACGCGATTACCGGAAGACCGGCTTCCGTGACGCGTTCCTTGAGTGCGAAAAGGAACTGTTCGGCCGTTTGCCGGACTTCCCCTTCGTTTTTCCCGACGAAGCCAAATTGATACAGGCTGGAATACGGCGGATAATGCATCAACTTGCGAGCGGCGATCTCCATCCGATAAAATCCATCAAAATCCTGAGCGGTTGCCAACTGAATAACGGGATTTTCCGGCGTGAAAGTCTGAATGATCGCCCGGCTGGGCAGATCACGCCGTCCGGCGCGACCAATCACCTGCGTCAGCAAAGAAAACGAAGTTTCATAGGCGCGGAAATCGTCGTTGTACAGCGCTTGGTCGGCGTTGAGAACGCCGACAAGTCCGACTTTCGGGAAATCCAAACCTTTGGCAACCATTTGCGTGCCGATCATAATCTGGTATTTGCCCTCCGCGAACGCCTTGAAATTCTCTTCATATGCATAGCGCGAAACGGTCGTATCGGCATCCATTCGCAAAATGCGGCATTCGGGAAACAATTCCTGCAATTCGCGTTCCGCCTTTTGCGTACCGGTGCCGGAATAACGGATTTTTTTCTCTCCGCAGGTCGGGCAAACGCGCGGCGGCGCGGTCGTATGTCCGCAGTAGTGGCAGACGAGCTGCTCGCTGGCACTGTGATAGGTAAGCGAGATACTGCAAGAAGGACACATCAACACGCTTCCGCAGGAATGACAAGACAAAAACGTATTAAAACCGCGACGGTTGAGCAGGAGAATGACCTGCTGATCCGCCGCAAGACAATCTTCGATTGCTGTCCGCAACGTGTGGCTGACAAGGATGCTTCCGTCGGTATCCGCACGCATATCCACCGTCGTAACGGAGGGCAGCTGCGCCTTTCCGAAACGGGAAGACAAGCGGCAAAGCGTGTATTTTCCGCTTAAAGCCAGATGGTAACTCTCCATCGACGGGGTTGCCGAGGCCAAAAGCAGCAAGGCTTTCTGCTCGGCGCAGCGGAATTTGGCAACCTCACGTGCGTGAAAGCGCGGCGCACTCTCCGATTTATAGGTATGCTCCTGTTCCTCATCTATGACGATCAGACCCAATCGCGTAAGCGGCGCAAAAACGGCGGAACGCGTGCCGATCACAACGTCGGCATCACCGGAGCGAATGCGTTTCCACTCGTCCATACGCTCCCCGACCGATAAGCCGCTGTGCAAAACAGCGACGCGTTTGCCGAAACGTTCGGCAAACAGCCGTACCGATTGCGGAGTCAATGAGATTTCGGGAACAAGCACCAAAGCTTGGCGACCTCGCGCCAACGCGGCATCGATCAACGCCAGGTACACCTGCGTTTTTCCGCTTCCGGTCACACCGTAAAGCAGCGCGGCAGCGGCGTCGTCTCCCTCCATCTTTTGCAAAAGCGTGTCATAGGCCGCCTGTTGCTCATTGTTGAGCGTCGGCGGCTCAACCGCCGACACCGCGGCGTCCGCGGTGGGCGAACGCAGAACCTCGCGTTCGTAAACCTCGACATAGCCCTTGCGTTCCAAATTCTGCACGACCGCGTTGGTGACGGCGGCGTACTGGCAAACTTCTTTAACAGTAGCGCTTCCGCACTCTTGCAGGACAGCCAGAACCTTCTTTTGCTTAGGGGTAAGCTTTTCCGCCTCCGGTAAGGCCAGCAGTTCTTCCGCCGAATACAGCGAACGCGCCATGCGAACGGTTACGGCAGAGCCTTTTTGCTCCGCTTCATCGACACGAATCAAAGCGCCCTTTCGGACCAAAGCATCCAATTGCTCGCGATCCGCAAGATCGCGGCCCAGAAGCTTTTGCAAGGTATCCAGATCGATTCCGTCCGTATGTTCCGCCACTTCATCGCAAAGTATACGTTCCTCCTCCGACAGACTGCCGGAAAAATCGTCGCATATTTGATACGAAGGTTTGATGCGCATGTACAATCCCGGAGGGATCATTGAGCGGAGAGCATCAAACAACGTGCAGAAATAGCGCTCCTTCATCCAAACGGCCAGGCGAAGCGTTTCCTCTGTATACAAGGGCTGCTCGTCCAACCGTTCGTAGATCGGCTTGCATTTATCGAATTCCGCCGTTTGGCATACTTCGATAACAACACCTTGGCGTTTACGGTTGCCTCCGCCAAAAGGCGCTAAAACACGCAAGCCTCGCATGGGTTCCCCCAAGCGAGACGGCCACGCATAGCTATAAAGTTTGTCGTAGTGAAATTCCGCCTGTTCCACGGCGATTTTCACAGTCAGCGGCAACAGCACGGAATTCCCTCCCTTCAGTTTTTGCGAACGATCAGTCGTCCACGCCCATCATAATCTTGTAGTCACCGGAGAGCAGGTCGGTGATGGCAAGGCTCACCGGCTTTTCGATGAGAATGGTGCTCTCGTCGTTCGCCTTATCGGTGATCTCACGAGCGCGCTTGGCAACGCCGATCACGATTGCGTAACGGCTTTTGTTGCCTTTCAACTGTTCGATATCCATCGGTCTGAGCATAGTAGTTTCCTCCTTAAAGGTTGTTAGTTTGACGTTCCGCTTCAATCAGCTGTTCGAGCTCGGCGACCGTTTCGTCAACGTCGTCGTTAACCAATTGAAAGCGGTAATGATCTTTTTGTTCGAGTTCCCACTTGGCGGCCTCCAAGCGTTTGAGAATCACGCTTTCCGCCTCGGTTCCACGCCCTCTCAAGCGGCGCTCCAGTTCTTCCCAGCTGGGCGGTAAGAGGAACAAGGAAAAGGCATCCGGGCGCTGCGCCATAACGTTCAAGGCGCCCTGCACCTCAATTTCGAGGATGACGTTCTTTCCTTCGGCCAGTCGATCGTCAACCCAGGCTTTCGGCGTGCCGTAATAGTTCCCTGCGTATTCGGCATATTCCAAAAACGCATTTTCGGCAATCATTTGCTCGAACTTCTCACGGGTGATATAGAAATAATGCACACCGTCGATCTCCCCCGCCCGCGGTGCGCGGGTGGTGCAGGAAACCGACATCAGTGTATCGGGATTTCGGGGAAGAAATTTCGCCATTACCGTGCCTTTACCGCAACCGGAGGGGCCGGTATAAATAATGAGCAAACCGCGATTATTCATCGGTATCCCCCTCTTCTCCGCTGATACGGGCGGCAATTTTTTCGGGCTGCAGCGCAGACAAAATCACGTGGTCACTGTCCATAACCAAAACAGCGCGCGTCTTTCTGCCGAAGCTGGCGTCGATGAGCGTTCCGCGTTCTTTGGAGTCCTGAATGATGCGTTTGATAGGCAACGATTCGGGGCTGGCAATAGCAATCAGACGAGCATCCGAAACCAGGTTACCGAAGCCGATATTGATAAGCTTCATTCCGACACTTCC
This sequence comes from Clostridia bacterium, assembly GCA_017387165.1. Lineage (GTDB taxonomy): Bacteria > Bacillota > Clostridia > Oscillospirales > Acutalibacteraceae > RGIG426. Next base: position 126 of record JAFOFS010000161.1, on the reverse strand, counting down.
TTATTCGATGTTTTGGATCTGTTCGCGGATCTTTTCAATCTCGGATTTCATATTGACCGCCGTCTTCGCCAGATCCACGTCCTGCGACTTGGAGGCGATGGTGTTGCTATCACCGGTAATAATTGT
>JAFOFS010000160.1 GCA_017387165.1 Clostridia bacterium | reverse complement strand
GTTTATTATCACGGCAAGTTACGGACAAATGGATAAAATCGTTGACGACGGCTCACACCATACGAAACCGAGTCGATATATCGCGCTGATCGCACCGATTGTCGCGGCCCTTTTATACATCCCCAACGGCCTTATGGAAGAGGTGCCGATTCAAACGAAAATCGTTTATGCGCTCGTTTGGATACCGGCTGTCGTCGCCGTCTATTTCAATCTGAAGCACGCGATTATTCCGAATAGGGATTTCGGGTTCATTAAAGCGATCAAGCCGTATAATCTTCTGGCGCTGTGCCTGGGCTTTTCCGAGCTTGTTTGTTTGACTGCTTGGGATTATTATGAAATGGTACCGCTTGCCGTTTCTGCGGTCGTTTTCGGCGCTTTGTGCATCAGCACGATGATCGCCGCAAAGAAGGGGGCAGAAAAATGGACAATATGATTTATATTTTGTTTATTTCCATCTCTGTCCCGTTGCTTTTGATGGCGCTGCTTATGGAAAAGAAAGCGCGATTGCCCATTGCGTTTATGATAATCGGTATTTTTGTTTCGGTTTTTGCATCCGAGGTCAATGGGCTGTTTTCGAAATTGTTATCCATGGGCGTATATAACCAGACGGTGATTGTCACTCCCGTAACCGAGGAACTCTTGAAGGCTTTGCCGATTTTGTACTACGCTGTGGTCATATCCGATAAACGCGAACGCTTGTTTACGGCGTCAATGGCGCTCGGCATCGGTTTCGCCGTGCTTGAAAATGCGTATTTTCTTTTGAATTCCGATGATTTCACCACCATTCTCTCTGTCATACGCGCGTTTGGCGCCGGTCTGATGCACGGTATGTGCACCTTGCTGGTCGGTGTCGGCATCTCCTTCGTAAAGAGAAAACGGAAGCTGTTTGCCGTCGGCACCTTCGGCTTGCTCTCGACGGCAATCGTCTATCACGGCATCTACAACATCCTCATCCAATCCGATTACAGTATCGTGGGTGCCTTGTTGCCGATCGCAACGTACATTCCCTTTTTGGTTTGGCGACTGCATATCAAATACCGAGCGAATAAAGCCGCGAAAAGCGGCTCCGTTTGAGAAAAAGCGACAACTTGAATGCCGTGCGTTCAAGCTGTCGCTTTTTTATTTTCGGGTTCAAACTTCCCCTCGTGTGGCAAGAAAAAGGAAACGAAAACCCGCTTTTTCAAAGGGGGAAACCGCTCGATACCGACCGGATCCATAGCCGAGGACGCCGCGTGAACGCGGCTTTTTTGTGGGCAAATTTCACAAAATCCAATCGACTCACGCTGTAAAGATTGTGCATAGAAAGTGCATAATTTTCCAAAAAGCACATTGACTTTTCACCAAATAATAGTATAATATATACCGTGAGTTTGTATCTCTGCGTGTATATTTATACACGATATCCTGCATAAATATTCAAAAGGAAGCGCTGTATATGAAAACCGTGTTTATCGATGGTCGGGAAGGTACGACCGGCCTGCGTATATTTGAACGTTTCGCGAATCGCGACGATCTGCGTGTCATCGTCCTGCCGGAGGAGCAGCGGAAAGACCCCGCCGCCCGTAAGGCGGCGATCAACGCCGCCGACGTGGCGTTTCTCTGCCTGCCGGACGCGGCGGCGCGTGAGTCGGTCTCTTTGGTGGAGAACGACCACGTCATCATCATCGATACTTCGACGGCGCACCGTACGCTTCCCGATTGGGACTATGGCTTCCCCGAACTGTCGCCTGCCCACCGCGAAGCGCTGACCAACAGCCGCCGCATCGCGGTTCCCGGCTGTCACGCGGGCGGCTTCGTCTCGCTGGCGTATCCGCTGGTGAAGTCCGGCATCCTGCCGGCCGACGCGCCGCTTTCCTGCTTCTCGGTGACCGGCTACAGCGGCGGCGGTAAAAAGATGATTGCGGATTACGAATCCTCCGATCGCCCCGCGGAGCTGTCGTCCCCTCGCCAGTACGGTCTTTCCCAGCAGCATAAGCACCTGCC